>VGTA01000625.1 GCA_016874875.1 Deltaproteobacteria bacterium
GGGTGGGGGGGGGCGCCCGGGGGGGGCCAGACGGCCAGCGTCTGCGGCTCCACCTCGCGCCCGTCGCCCCCCTCGCCGCGCCCGTCGCCGAGCGGGAGGCTCGAGTCGCCGATCAGGGCCTCGAGGGTGATGAGGCGGGCGCGCTCGTGGGCGGGGAGGGGCGCGTCGGCCTCTAGGCGGGCGGCGAGCTCGCCGCCGGTGAGGTCGAGCAGGTAGCCGCCCGGGGCGCCGGCGAGGGCGGTGAGGAGGGCGCGGAGCTGGGCGCGCGCGCCCGCGTCGGCGAGGGGGGGCCAGGGGGCGCAGCGGAGCGGGCTGAGCGCCTCGCCGGCGGGCGCGGGGCGGTGGGTCCGCGCGGGGGGGGCGCAGCGCTCCGGGCGCAGGGGCAGGGGGAGGTCCTCGTAGGCGCCGCAGAGGGCGGCGAGGTCGTCGAGGCGCTCGGCGGTGAGGCGCTCGCTGCGCGAGAGGTTGAGGCGCTCGGGCCAGCGGCCGAGGGCGCTCCTGCAGAAGACGCGGAGGTCCTCCCACGAGGTGGCGCCGCCGCCGAGCGCCTCGCGCTCGCGTCCGGCGAGCACCAGCGTCCACCGCTCGCCGCGCTCGCTCATCTGCGCGTGCGCCACCGAGAGAATCGCCGAGAGCGTCACCCACGGCAGGTCGAGGCAGTCGTCGATGACGAGCGCCTCCACCCGCCGCCAGGGCCACGGGGCGGCGCGGCGGAGGCGGGCGAGGCGGGCGAAATCGGCGTAGAGGGGCGTGGCGCGCGCGCGCGCCTCCACGGCGAGGGCGGCGGCGCGCCACACATCGGGCACGCCCTCGAGGTCCGCTGGCCAGACGTCGGGCGCGCGCCCGTCGCCGGCGTCGGCGTCGCGCGAGTCGCGCCCCCAGAGGCGGGCGGTGATGACGTGGTAGAGGAGGTCGGGGTGCGCGCGCCAGGGGCCGCCGAGGGCGCGCTGCTTGCGGAGCCAGGCGCGGAAGCGGGCGGCGTGGCGGAGGGGGCTCGGCGGGGCGGGGGGGGCGCCGCCGTCGTCGAGGAGCGCGCCGAGCAGGGCGCGGGGGGTGAGGGCGTGGAGGCGCGCGCCCGCCCGCGGCGCCGCCTCCCCCACGAGGCGCCCCACGCGCTGCGGGTGGCGCGTGACGAACAGCACGTCGCCGGCGCGCTCGCTCAGCAGGTCCGCCGCCGCCAGCGCCAGCCCCCACGACACCCCCGCGCCGCCCGGGGCGTCGATGTGGAGCGCGGCGCCCTCTCGCGCCAGCAGGGCGCGCCGGACCTGCGCCTGCTCGGGGCTGCGGATGAGGCGCGCGAGGGGGCGCACGGGGCGCGCGCCGCCGCCGCGCGGGTCGGCGAGGGGCCAGGGGGGGAGCGCCTCGGGGGCGCCGGCGCGCAGCCAGACGTCGCCGCCCTTGACCAGCCACCACCACCGCCCCGCGCCGCCGCTCATGTGCAGCTCCGCCCAGCCGCGGGGGGCGCCGGGGGGGGCGGGGCGCGAGAGGGGGGCGGCGCCGGTGAGCTCGAGGTCGGCGCAGGCGCCGATGAGGCGCTGGCGGTCGGCGAGGGGGAGTCGCTCGAGGGCGTCGGCGCAGGCGGGGCGCGCCCACACGCGCCAGGCGCCCTCGGGGGTGGAGTCGGGGGTCGTCATCTGCTCGCCAGTCATCTGCTCGCCAGTCATCGCCCCACGGGCGCGTTGCTTGAGGCCACGAGAGCGGCTAAGGTAGCACTCACGCGCGCGCCTCACAAACACGCCAGGCGGCCCGCGCCGTGCGCCCCCCCGCGCCGGCGTCGCCCCAGCGCGCCCCGACCGCCGCGGCGCGCGCGAGAGAGACACGATGACCCAAGAGAGAGCCACGCCCCCGCCCGTCCCGCCGCCGCCTGAGCTCGTGCGCGGCACGCTAATCGACGGCCGCTATCGCCTCAAGGACCGCATCGGGGAGGGCGGCATGGGCGCCGTCTTCACCGCCGACCAGGTGCGCATGGAGCGCACGGTGGTGGTGAAGGTGCTCAAGCCCGACCTCTGCCGCGACGACGAGCAGGTGCAGCGCTTTAAGCGCGAGGCGTCGCTGGCCAGCAAGCTGACGCACCCCAACAGCGTCGTCACGCACGACTTTGGGTTCGCCGGCGGCGTCCCCTACATCGTCATGGAGCACCTCATCGGCGCGCCCCTCTGCGACATCCTGCACCAGCGCAGGCGCCTGCCGCTCAACGAGGCGGTGCACCTGATGACGCAGGTGTGCGCGTCGCTCAACGAGGCGCACGAGAAGGGCATGGTGCACCGCGACCTCAAGCCCGAGAACATCTTTGTCCTCAGCGACCCCTCGCGCCCCAATTTCGTCAAGGTGCTCGATTTCGGCATCGCCAAGCTGGTCCACGACCACCCAGACGCCAAGAGCTCCAACCTCACGAAAGGGGACATGATTTTCGGCACGCCGCAGTACATGGCGCCCGAGCAGATCCGCGGCAAGCCCGTGGACGCGCGGATCGACGTGTACGCCGTGGGGGTGATGCTCTACCAGTGCGTGGTGGGCAAGCTGCCCTACGACTCGCACGTGGTGGTCGACATCCTCACGCAGCACCTCACGCAGCCCCTCCCCGAGCTCACGCTTCGAGACGAGCTGGACCTGTCTGACGACGTGGTCGCCTCCTTCAACCAGCTCATCCGCCGCACCATGGCCAAGAATCCCAACGAGAGAATCAGCGACATGCCCACCCTCATCAGCGAGCTCAACGCCCTCAACGCGCTCTTCACGCGCCCCTTCAGCCCCCTCGACCTGCCGGCGCCCGCCGAGACCGCCCCCGCGCCTGCGGCGCCCGCCGCGGGCGGCGGGGCGCTCCGCCGCGCCCCGCTGGCGCTCCTGCTCGGCGCCGCGCTGGCCGCCGCCGCCTTCTTCACCCCGCACCTCGCGCCCGGGGGGCAGGGCTGGGGCCTGTGGGCGCAGGGGCGCTGGGCGGCGCTCACGGCGCCGGCGCTCGAGGGGGGCGAGGGGGGAGCGCAGGGCAGCGCGCAGGGCGG
>VGTA01000626.1 GCA_016874875.1 Deltaproteobacteria bacterium
GCTCCTTCCCCAGCTCCACCGACACCTGCCGCGTATCAAAAAAATGCACCCTCATCCCCAACCCCGCCGCCGCCCGCGCCACCCCGCGCCCGATGTTCCCCAGCCCCACCACCCCGAGCCGCTTCCCGAGCACCTCATAGCGCTCATGATGACTCTTATCCCAGCCCCCCTGACGACACTCATCATTCGTCGTATACAAGCGACGCGCCAGCGCGATCAGATTCCCCACCACCAGCTCCACCACGCTCCGCCCATTCGAGACCGGGTCATTAAACACCATCACCCCATGATCCGCGCAGGCCACCTTATCCACCGAATCGTCCCCAATACAGCAGAGCTGCACCACCAAGAGCGACGGGCACGCCTCCACCACGCGACGCGTGATCTCCACCTTAGAGCGCTTAAAGACCGCCTGCGCCCCCGTCCTCTGAAGCTCCGCGATCAGCTCATCTTCATTCGGAATCGCCTTCAGGCGCGTCACGCGCACCCCCTGCGCCGCCAAGAGCCCATCGAGCTCCACGGCGGGACTCTCGAGCACGAGCGCAGACTCAATGGGACCTGTCCAAATTCTCGCCACCACGCACCTCCTCAGCGCTGAGCGCAGAGCCAAACAAAAAATACAAGACACCCTCACACAAATAACCTAAATCCGCAGCCCGCGCCACGACTACCGCCCCCCCCCCCCCCCCCCCCCCCCCCCCCCCCCCCCCCCCCCCCCCCGCCCCCCCCCCCCCCCCCCCCCCCCCCCCCGCCCCCCCCCCCACGCGGCGTAGCCCTCCGGCGCCACCAGGCCGCCGCTCAACGACCAGCGGAGCGCCGCGCGCGCCCCCCCGCCCTCGCGGCGGAACTCCGCCCGCGCCCCCCCCTCGAGGACGAGGCGCGCCGGCGGCGCCTCGAGCGTGAGCCCCTCCGCGCTCAGCTCCACCTCCTGCCACACCGGGTCGAGCGACAGGGGCGACACGCGCGCGCTGAGGGCGCCGAAACGGCGCCCCCACGACTGCGGGGCGGGGCTGAGGCGCGCGGGCAGGCGCGCCGTCACCGTGAGCGCGTAGCGGAGCAGCAGCCCCCCCCGCTCCGACCACGACACCCCCGCGTCGCGCAGCGCGCTCGCCCCGAGCCAGCGCGCCCACTGCCCCTCCACCCACCGCGACACCTCCTCTGGGCGCGCGCGGCGGAGGCGCTCATAGAGCAAGGCGCCCTCCGCGCCGCCCACCTCGTGCGTCACCTCCACGGCGATCCCCCGGGCCCCGAGCAGCCCCCGCGGCGCCGTGGGGTCGAGGCGCAAGTGCGCGCGCAGCAGGTGCCGCTCCTGCGGCGCGCGCGGCCACGGGACGAGGGCGCGCGGCGGCGGGGCGGGGGCGGCGCCGCCCGCGGCGAGCCAGCGGCACGCCGCGGGGGTGGGCGGCCACACCGCCCGCGCCTCCCCGCCGAGCAGCTCCGGCATCACCGCCCCCCGCGGACTCAGCGGCAGCGCCGGGTCGTAGAGGGCGAGCGCCACCCCCTCCCCCTCGCAGGCCACGAGCGGGCGCGCGTAGTCGTCGGCGGCCTCAAAGGCGGTGGGGGCGAGGCCCTCGCCGCGCGGGCGCGCCAGCCACAGCGCGCAGCGCGCCCCGGCGGCGTCGAGCAGCCCCCACAGCAGGACCGCGCGACTCCCCTCCCGCCGCGCCGCCGCCGCCGCGGGGGGCGGGGAGTCGAGCAGCGGGCGCTCCTCGGGCAGCAGCGCCCACGCCGCCGCCCCCGCCGCCTCCCCCGCCGCCCCCCCCGCCCGCAGCGCCGCCCGCTCGTCGGCGGAGACGAGCAGGCGGGCGGCGAGGGCGCGGGTGAGCGCCGCCCACTCAGCCCCCTCGTCGGTGGGCGCCCCCACCCTCAGCGCCGGCCAGTGCCCCTCGAGGGCGCCGCCGGGCTCGGCGGGGAGGGCGGCGGCGCGGGTGACCTCCAGACTCACCACCTCCCCCTCGTCGCGCCGCCCCGCGCGCAGCGACGCCCCCGCCGGCGCGCGCCCCCACCCCCGCCGCTCCTCACGCAGCGCCCCGCCCGCCGCCCCCCGCCGCCACACGTGCGCCGCCCGTCGCCAGGTGGCGCGCGCGGGGTCGCGGAGCGGCAGCCACGGCGTGAGCGCGCCCCCGCTCCGCCGCGCAGGCTCTAGGGGCTCAAAGTAGCGCGCCACGATGTAGTCGCCCACCTGCAGGTCCTGCAGCGAGTGCCCCTCCTTCTCCGGGATGACCACCGGCGCGAGGCGCGCGCCGCTCGGCTTCTGCGTGTAGAGCGACAGCAGCGTGGCGGTGGGGGGCAGCGCCACCTCCCCGAGCTCCTCCACCCCCCGCCTGCTGTTGACGCGCAGCGCCTCGCTCACCACCCTCACTCCCGCCCCGCTCTCCTCGAGGGCGATGAGCTGCTCGTCGAGCACCTGCCCCACCGCCCCCTCGCGCAGCGGCGCCCACCCGCTCCGCTCCCACGCTCGTATCTCCTCGCTCGGGTCGAGCGCGAGCCCCCCCAGCGGCGCCCACGCGGGGTGCGCGCGCAGGAGCGTGAGCGCGCGCTCCGACCTGAGGTCCGCGCGCAAGAGCGGGCGCAGGACGCCCTCGAGGGGCGCGCCGAGGCTCACTAGCAGGTCCGCCGCTAGCCACAGCGACGGCAGGCGCGCGGGTCCCTCGCCGCCCCCGCCGCCCTCGCCGCCCTCGCCGCCCTCGCCGCCCCGCGCCCCCGGCGCTGGCGTCACCCCCGCCGCCGCCAGGTGCGGCGCCCACTCAGGGTGCCAGGGCGCGGCGCGCAGCGCGGCGCGCGGGTCGCGCAGGGCGAGGGCGCTCAGCGCGGCGCGCGCCTCCTCTCCCCGCTCGACCGCCTCCCCCTCCGCGGCCCCCCCCGCGCTCTCCTCCGCCCTGAGCCGCGCGCGCAGCCGCGTTAGCTCGTCGCCGCGGAGGGCGGTCGCGCAGGGCAGCGGCGCGGGGAGGCGAAGCGCCCCCGCCCCCGCCCCCGACCCCGCCCCCGCCCCCCCG
>VGTA01000627.1 GCA_016874875.1 Deltaproteobacteria bacterium
CCGCCCCCCGCCCCGCCGCGCCCCCCGCCGCGCCCCCCGCCGCGCCCCCCGCCGCGCCCCTCGCCGCGCCGCCCGCCGCCGCGCTCACATCCGCCCGCGACCTGCACCCCCGCGTCCCCCTCGTGACGCTCTGCGAGCCGCTCGACGCCCCGCCCTCCATCGCTGAGCTCCTCTCGCCCGCGCTCAGCGAGCTCCTCAGCGAGCTCCTCAGCGAGCTCCCCAGCGAGCTCCCCAGCGAGCTCCCCAGCGAGCTCCCCAGCGACGTCTCCCGCGACGCCTCCCGCGCGCCCGCCTCAGAGGCGCCCCGCGCTCCGCTCCCCGGGGCGCTCTAGCGATGCGCGTGCAGCTCTTTCACCTCGAGCACACCTACCCGCCCGACCACAAGGCGCTCCGGGGCGTGTCGCTGGAGCTGGCGGAGGGGGCGCTCACGTTCCTGACGGGGCCGTCAGGGGCGGGCAAGAGCACGCTCTTTCGACTCATGTTCGCCGAGGAGCGCCCCAGCTCGGGGCAGGTGGTGGTGGGCGACTGGCCCGTCCACCGGCTCAGCTACCGCGAGCGGGCGCGCTACAGGCGACAGGTGGGGTACGTGTTTCAGGACCTCAAGCTCCTGCCGGCGCTCAGCGCGGCGGAGAACGTGGCGCTGCCCTTGGAGGCGGCGGGGCTGGCGCGGACGGCCCAGCGGGCGCGCGCCCACGAGCGACTCTATGAGGTGTCCCTCGGGCACGCGCTCCACACCCCCGTCGAGCAGCTCTCGGGCGGGGAGCGCCAGCGCGTGGCGGTGGCGCGCGCCCTCGCGCTGCGCCCGCGCCTCTTGCTCGCCGACGAGCCCACGGGCAACCTCGACCCCGCCCTGAGCCGCGCGGTGATGGACCTCCTCTTTGAGCAGAGTCTCCGCGGCTGCACCGTGGTGGTGTCCACCCACGACCTCGCGCTCGCCGCCCGCTACCGGGCGCGGGTGGTGGAGGTGCGCGGCGGGCTGGTGAGCGGGGACTCGGGCCCATGATCGGCGCCGTCCTGCGGCAGACCGCCCGCGCGCTCCTGCGCCGCCCCCTCGCGCAGCTCAGCGCCGTGGCGCTCATCGGCGCCTGCGCGAGCCTGCTGGCGGTGAGCCTCACCGTCTCCGTCAACCTCTCGCGGATCGCCGCGCGCTGGGAGGAGGGCGGGGAGCTGCTCGCGGTCCTCACCCCCGGACTCTCCGCCGCCTCCTACGAGGAGCTCGCGGCGCGCGCGCGCGCCCTCCCCGGCGTTCGGCAGGTCACCCTCCGCCCCCCCGCCCTCGCGCAGCAGGACCTCCTCGACGCCCTCGGCGCCGACGCCTTTGAGGTGGGCGCCGCCCTCAGCGCCCTCCCGGGCACCCTTGAGGTGCAGAGGGCTGAGGGGGCTGAGGGGGCTGAGGGGGCTGAGGGGGCTGAGGGGGCTGAGGGGGCTGAGGGCGCGCTCGCGGCGCTCCGCGCGCGCCTCCTCGACCTCCCCGGCGTGCAGGAGGTCACGTCGCTGACGGAGGGCGATGGGCTCATCGCGCAGCTCTACGCCCTGCGCCGCGCCCTCGGGGGCTGGCTGTGGCTCCTCGGGGCGTGGGTGGGGGTCTCGGTGGCGTTCGTGGTGGCGCAGCTCGTGCGCCTGAGTCTCCTGCAGCGCCGCCTCGAGATCGAGGTATGGGTGGCGGTGGGGGCGAGCGAGGGCTTCATCCTGCTCCCCCTGCTCGCCGAGGCGGCGGCGCAGGCCGCCCTCGGCGCCTGGCTGTCGCTTCGGCTCGTGGGCGCGCTCGTGGGCGCGCTCCGCGCGGGCGGGGCACAGACGCTCCGCCTCCTGCAGCTCGAGCTCGTGACGCTGTCGGCGGCGGACGCGGCGCTCTTTGTGGGGGGGGCGGCGCTCATCGGCGCGGCGGCGAGCTGGCGCGTGGCGCGGGCGCGCCTCCTCGGTCGCTGAGGGCGCGCGGTGCGGCGCGCGCCCCTCTTGCTCTCTTGGGCGCTCTCGCTCTCTTGGGGCCTCTGCGCCCGCGCGGCGGAGGGGCGACCGCGCGGGGAGCGCGCCGGCGAGCGCGACGAGCCCGCCCGCGAGTCCGCCCATGAGCCCGCTCACGAGCACAGCTCCGCCGCCGAGGGCGCCGCCGAGGGCGCCGCGCCCCCCTCCCCCCGCGCCGCCCGCCTCGCCGCCCTCGACCAGCGCGTGCTGCACACGCTCGCCGCGCGCGAGGAGGCGCTCGTCGAGCTCACCGCCCTCAACGCGCGCCGCGTCCGCCTCGAGGTCGCCCTCGGGGAGCTCGAGCGTGAGCTGCTCACGCGCGAGCGCGCCATCGCCCGCGGCGTCACCCTGCGGCGCCGCCTCACCGCCGCCCGCGTCGCCGAGGTCCTCCTGCGCGCCGACGGGCCCCTCGACCTCAAGCGGCGCGAGCTGAGTCTGCAGGCGCTCTTTCGGGTGGGGGCGCGGGAGCTCAAGACGCTGCGCGCGGAGCGGGAGGGGGTGGCGCGCGAGCGCGCCGCCCTCGCCGAGACGCTCGCGCGCCTCGAGGCGCTCACGGAGACCCTTGAGGCGCAGGTGGGCGCGCTCCTGTCGCTGCGCGGCGAGGAGGCGCGCCTCCTGCGCGGCGAGGAGGGCGCCCTCCCCCTCGACCCCGCCGCCGCCGCCCGCCGCCGCCTCTCGCCGCCCACCCTCGGGCTCTGGGAGGACCGCTTTCAGTCCTTCCGCGGCCCCCACGGCGCGCAGCTCGCCGGGGCGGGGGTGTGGATCCGCGGCGTGCTCGACGCCCCCGTCTACGCGGTGGAGGACGGGGTGGTGCGGTTCTCGGGGGAGGTGCGCGCCCTCGGGCGCGTGCTGATTCTGGAGCACAAGGGCGGGCTGCTGAGCGTCTATGGCGCCCTCGGCGCGACGCAGGTGGCGCCGGGGGCGCGGGTGGGGCGGCAGGAGCAGGTGGGGGCGGTGGGGCGGGCGCCCGAGGGCGCGGGGCTCTACTTTGAGCTGCGGCGCGACGGGCGCCCGCTCTACCCGCGCGA
>VGTA01000628.1 GCA_016874875.1 Deltaproteobacteria bacterium
GCGCCCTCCTCTGCGCCCTCCTCTGCGCCCACCTCAGCGCCCACCCCAGCGCCCTCGCCGCCCCCCGCACCCCCGCTGCGGGGCACGCTGATCCGCGCTGCACCCCCCTCGCCGGGGCGCTCGGGGAGGGGGCGGGGAGGGCGCGCGAGGGGGTGCGGCGCCTCCTCAGCCCGCGCCAGGCGCCACGCTGGGGCTATAAGCGCGCCCGGGAGCTGCTCTTTGAGCGGGTGGCGGCGGCGGAGGGGGGGGCGGAGAGCCTCTACACGGGGCGCAAGGGCGCCGGGGGGCGCGGGGGCCGGGGGGGGCGGGGGGGCATGAACTGTGAGCACCTCTGGCCGCGCGCCTGGATGAGCCGCCATGACCGTGAGGTGTTTCGTCAGCAGGAGGCGGACCTGCACAACCTGTTTGTGGAGGACACGCGCGTCAACGCCCGGCGCGGGAGTCTGCCGTTCGGGGAGGCGCTCAAGAGCGAGTACCCCGACGCGGCGCCGAGCGAGATCGGGCGCGACGCGCAGGGGCGCGAGGTGATGGAGGTGCGCGCCGCCCGCCGCGGGGACGTGGCGCGCGCCCTCACCTACATGGCGGCGCGCTGGGGGCTGCGCTTCCCCACGCCCCACGCCCGCACCCTCCTCGCCTGGTCCGCCGCCGACCCGCCCGACGCCCGCGAGCGGGCGCGTAACGACGAGATCGAGCGCCTCCAGGGGAATCGCAACCTGCTCGTGGACTGCCCGGCGCTCGTCGAGGGGGTCCTCCGAGTGGCGGGGGAGTGAGGGCGCCGCTCAGCCGAGCCCCATCTTCTTGAGCTGCTCAAACATCGCCGCGCGCTCCTCGCCGCTCATCTGCGCGAGGCGCCCCTCCACCATGCCACGCAGCCCCTCGAGCTCGTCGGGGCTCATGCCCGCCATCATCGCCTGCGCCTGCGCCATAAAGTCCACGCCCCCGCCCTCGCCCGCCTCGGCGGCTTGGGCGTCGGGGGGGGCGGGGGGGGCGCAGAAGAAGGTGATCTTCTCGTTGGTCTTGTGGTGCTCAACGCCCTGCGCGCGCAGCAGGTCGAGCGCCTTGTTGAGCGAGAGGCCCTTGGCGTCGGCGACCTCGTAGAGGCGCTCGAGGCCAAAGGCGACCTTGCGGGCGGGGTAGCCGCTCTTGTGGAGGTTCTTCATGAGCTGCTCTAGGAAGCTCTCCATGCTGTGACTCCTGGGGGCGCGGCGCGGGGGCGCGGCGCGGGCTAGGGAGGGCGGGGGGGGGGGAAGGGGCGGAGGGCGGCGCACAGCTCTGACAGCTCGGCGCCGGCCGCGTCAAGGGGCTCGTCAGAGGCCCTTGTGGGCGTCGGAGGAGCTCACGGTCAGCCCAAAGGAGAGCGTGGTGTCGAGGCGCTGGCGGTGCGTGAGCGTCACCGTCTCGTGGGTGAGGTCGTAGTGGGCGCTCACCTTGAGCCAGTCGGTGATGGGCACGAGGGCGGTGGCGGAGAGGTAGAGGCGCCGGTCGGCGGTCTGCAGCGGGTCCACCACGAGCAGCGCCTCATACGACACCACGAGGCGCCTCGCCAGCAGCTCGCTGTAGCCCACCAGGCGCGGAATCACGCGCGGCAGGCGCCGCTCGCAGGAGGCGAGCGCCTCAAAGGGCGCCTGGTAGGCGCACGCGCCGCCCGCGCCGGGGGGGGCGAAGCGCGGGGCGCGGTCATCAAAGCGCGTGTGCTCGTAGGCGAGCGAGACGCCCGGCTTGAGCTGGTGCGACGCGCTCCGCAGCGCCGCCCACGCCACCCCCGCCCCGCCCATCCAGCGCGCCTCCACGAAGCGCGCGTAGTTGGAGTGGTAGAGGCCGAGGACGTTGAGCTGCAGGGCGCGCAGGGGGCCGGCGGTGAGCAACGTGAAGGCGCGCAGGTCGTCGTTGAAGAGGAGGTCGCCGTTCTTCATATAGGTGTACTTGAGCGTCCCGAGGGCGGCGGCGACGTCGCCCCAGCGCTCAAAGTGGCTCAGGCGGGCGCTGGCGCGCGTCTGCACAAAGTTGCCCGTGGCGCGGTTGAGGTCCACGCCCACCTGCGAGGCGCGCAGCGGCACCCGCGCCCCGTCGTCGAGCCCCACCTCCTGCGCCCGCGCGGCGGGGGCGGCGCAGAGGGCGGCGCAGAGGGCGGCGAGGCGGGCGGCGAGCTTAGGCGGCACGGCGCGCCTCCTCTCGCGCCTGCGTCTGCGCCCGCTCTCGCTCGGCGGCGCGCACCGCCGAGACGCTCTCGCTCAGGGCGGCGAAGAGCCGCTCGCTGAGGGTGAGGCGCGAGAGGTCGGGGTGGGCGCGGAGCGTGCGCGTGACCTCGCAGAGGCGCGTGAGCTCGCAGGTGGCGGCGTTGAGGGCCGCGGGCGCGTAGGCGCACTCCACGTAGGCGTGGGTGATTCGCAGGAGGCTGCGCAGCTCCGCGAGGTCCTCGCGGGCGGTGAGCGGGTAGCTCACCCAGCCCTCCTCGGCGCCCACGTGGGGGAGCGCGAGGCCCTCGCGCACCACGGCCTCGCGCAGCTGAGGCGGCAGGCGAATGTCAAAGCGCTCGCCGAGCGACACCTGCGCCACCTCGCGCCCGCGGACGTCGAGGGCGATGAGCCCGCCCTCCGCGCGCGTGAGGCACAGGCCGTCGAGGGCGCACAGCTCCTGAAAGAGGCGCTCCACCTCGAGGGCGGCGCCGGGGCGGGCGGCGGCGAAGGCGTAGAGGGCGCCCTTGACGTCCACGGGGGTGCGCGCGGCGCGCTGGGCTTGCGGGTCAAAGAGCGCCCACACCCAGCGGTGCGCGAGGAGGCTAGCGGCGAGGCGCGCGGCGAGGAGCCCCGTCACGATTCCGGCGTAGCCGTAGAGGATGTGGCCGACGTAGGAGAGGGGGATGGCGAGGGCGAGGCTGTTGAGGAGCGCGATGGTGGTGGCGCGCCCGGGGCGGTTGACGGCGTTGAAGACGGCGTTGGCGCCGTAGAGGGCGCCCTGCGCCACGTAGCTCA
>VGTA01000629.1 GCA_016874875.1 Deltaproteobacteria bacterium
CGCTCAGCCTCTCGGGTCTAGCGGTGCTCTTGGCGCTCGCCGCGCTAGGGGGGCTCCTGCACGCGGCGGCGCCAGGGGGGGCGCGCGGGGGGCTTGACGGGGAGGCGGCTTCGGGGTAATGGTGGCGTAATATCAAGAGGATTGATATTTAGAGCGTTGACTTGATTAACAGATCATCCACAGATCATCCACAGACCATCCACAGATCATCCACAGATCATCCACAGATCTTTGCGCGCGTCGCGCGCAGGTGAGCAGGAGGCAGCGAGCATGGCAGAGGACAGAGCGACGGGCGCGGAGGGCGCGGCGGGCGCGGCGGGCGCGGCGGGCGCGGCGAGCGCGACCGGCGCGGCGGGCGCGGCGGGCGCGGCGGGCGCGGCGGGCGCGGCGGGGGGGCGCTACCTGAGCGGGTTTGGCAACGAGCACGCCACCGAGGCGCTGCCGGGGGCGCTGCCGGCCGGGCAGAACTCGCCGCAGCGCTGCCCCTACGGCCTGTACGCCGAGCAGCTCTCGGGCTCCGCGTTCACGGCGCCGCGGCACCAGAATCTGCGCAGCTGGCTCTACCGCCTCCGCCCCTCGGCGCGGCACATGGGCGCCCTCGACGAGTCGGGGGAGGCGCCGGGGTGGGTGAGCGCGCCGCCGCGCGAGGGGGCGGGGCTACCGCTCGGCGCGCACCGCTGGGGGCCCACGCCGCTGCCGGCGGCGGGGGAGCGCGTGGATTTTGTGCGGGGGGTGCGCACGATGTCGGTGGCGGGGGACGCGGCGTCGCAGGTGGGGCTGGGGGCGATGGTCTATGTGGCGAGCGCGTCGATGGAGGGGGAGGCGCTTATGAACGCGGACGCGGAGATGATGCTGCTGCCGCAGCTCGGCGCCCTGCGCCTGCGCACGGAGCTCGGCGCGCTCGAGGTGGGGGTGGGGGAGCTGGCGGTGGTGCCGCGGGGGGTGATTTTCGCCGTGGACCTCCTCGAGGGGCCCTCGCGCGGCTACGTGTGCGAGAACTACGGGCAGCCGTTCACCCTGCCCGAGCTGGGCACCATCGGCGCCAACGGCCCCGCCGCGCCGCGGGATTTCCTCTACCCCACGGCGTCCTTTGAGGACTCCGCGGCGCCCTGCGGGCTGTGGGCGCGGTGGGGGGGGCGGCTCTTCCACACCACGCTCGACCGCTCCCCCTTTGACGTGGTGGCGTGGCACGGCAACTACGCCCCCTACAAGTACGACCTCCGCCGCTTCGCGCCCATGGGCTCGATCTCGGTGGACCACCCCGACCCCTCCATCTTCACCGTCCTCACCTCGCCGTCGCAGACGCCGGGGGTCGCCAACGCCGATTTCGTGGTGTTCGCCGACCGCTGGCTGGTGGCGGAGCGCACCTTCCGGCCGCCGTGGTACCACCGCAACCTGATGTCGGAGTTCATGGGGCTGCTCTACGGGCGCTACGACGCCAAGGAGGAGGGCTTTGTGCCGGGGGGGGCGAGTCTGCACACGTCGTTTATGCCCCACGGGCCCGACGCGAGCGGGTTTGAGAAGGCGAGCGAGGGGGCGCTGGCGCCGGTGCGCCTGTCGGGGACGATGGCGTTTATGTGGGAGACGCGGCTGCCGCAGCACCCCACGCGCTTCGCGGCGGCGCACCCGGGGCGCCAGCAGGGCTACGCGGGCTGCTGGGCGCCGCTGAAGGTGCGCTTTAATGGGACGCTCGAGGGGGACTGGTCTTAATGCGCCCGCACCCCCTCCGGCGCGCCCCCTGCGCCCCCTGCGCCCTCTGCGCCCTCTGCGCCCTCTGCGCCCTCTGCGCCCTCTTCATCGCGCCCCGCGCTGCGCCCAGCTGGGCGCAGGCGCCTGCCCCCGCCGCGGCGGCGGAGGAGGAGCGCGAGGGGATGGCGCCCACGCCGGGGGCACGAGCGGGGCTGGTGAGCTTTAACCTGCTGGCGGGGCTCACCTTCTACGGGCCGGCGGCGGTGTCGCTCCTGGAGAGCGACTCCGACCGCGCCAACGTGGGCGTCTACCTGCTCACGGCGGGGGGGGCCTTCCTCGCGCCCTACCTCGGCGTCGGCAAGCGCGAGGTGCGCTGGGCGGCGACGGACCTCTCGTCGAGTCTCTCGCTCCGCGGCGCGCTCCACGGGGCGCTCCTCGCCGAGGTGGTAGACGGGGCGGCCCTCAACACCCGCCTGTGGCTCGCGGGGCTCCTCTCGGCGGCGGAGGCGGTGGGCGGCTACCAGTACGCCACGCAGGGGGAGCTGAGCGCGGGGGAGGGGCACACGCTCGTCGTGGCGTCGGACCTCGGGCTGCTCGCGGGCCTCTTTGGGGGGCTGGCGGGCGAACTGCAGCCCAAGCCGCTCGCCGCGCTCACGCTCGCGGGGAGTCTAGCGGGCTTTGGCGCCGGGGAGCTCTACCGCCGCCGGCGCGCGCACACCTGGGGGGACGCGGAGGCGGTCCGCCTCGCGGCGCTCTTGGGGCTGTGGGCCACGGTGCCCCTCGGCGCTTCCCTCAGGCTCGACTCGCCGCGCGCGTTGGGCCTCGCCGCCCTCGCCACGCTGGCGGCGGGGGCGGCGGCGGGGGACGCGCTCACGCGCGACACGTCGCTGTCGCTCCCCGACGCGCTCATCATGGACGCGAGCGCGGTGGGGGGGGGCTTCTTGGGGGCGGGGGCGCTCTACATGATCAAGCCGGACCTGCAGTCGTCGAAGTCGTCGAGTCCGTACCAGTGGGCGGCGCTGGTGGGGGCGATGGCGGGGTACGCGCTGTCGTACCTGTCGGCGACGGCGTGGGAGGCGGAGGCGGGGGGGGAGGGGGGCTTTGAGGGCGCGGAGGAGGAGGGGGCGCCCAGCGCCGCCCTCGGGCCGTGGGTGGCGCCGCTGCCGCGCGCGGGGGGGCGGACGGAGCTGGCGCGCGGCTTAGGGCTGAGCGGGTCGTTCTAGCGCGAGCGCCGCCGGCGGAGGGGGCAGCCCCGCGCGCGCCCGCTCCGCGCGGAGCCAG
>VGTA01000630.1 GCA_016874875.1 Deltaproteobacteria bacterium
CCGCCGCCCTCGCCGCCCTCGCCGCCCTCGCCGCCCTCGCCGCCCTCGCCGCGCGCCCCAGCCCCCCCCCAGCCCCGCCGGGCCCGCCGGTCGCCGTCGAGGAGGGGCGCCGGCTCGACGGGGAGGTCGCGCTCGACGGCGCCCTCGGGCTCGACGACGCCCTCGCCCTCGACGAGCCCCCCCACGAGGCGCCCGATGACCCCCTCGCCCTCGACGAGGCCCTCCACGAGGCGCCTGACGACGCCCTCGCCCTCGACGAGCCCCTCCACGAGGCGCCTGACGACGCCCTCTGGGGCGACCTCTCGCCCCTGAGCGGCGCGCGCGGCGGGTGGCTGCTGGGGGACGAGTGGTCCCCCGAGCGCGACGGCTGAGGCGCGCCCCCTGCCCCCCTGCCTCCCTGCCCCCCTGCCTCCCTGCCCCCCTGCCCCCCTGCCCCCCTCTCCCCACCCGCTGGAGTCTTCAATGCCCCACGCCACGCCCCGCGCCCCGCGCCCCGCCCTCCTCCCCGCCCTCCCTCTCGCCCGCCCCGCGCTCGCCGCCCGAGCCGCGCTCGCCGCCCTCGCCCTGCTCGCCGCCCTCGCCCTCCCCGCCGCGCGCCCCGCCCGCGCCCTCGCTGACCCGCCCGAGGGGGGGGCGCGCGGCGGGCGCGGTGAGGGACTCTTTGAGGCGCGGGGGGCGGGGGGGCGGAAGCTCATGCGCCACATCCGCGAGCACCTGATTCCCGTGCGCTTCGTGGCGCGCCACATGAGCGAGCTGCAGTTGACCGACGCGCAGCGCGAGGCGCTCAAGGGGCTCATGAAGGACCTCCAGGGCGCGCAGGTGGACCACAACTTCCAGCTCGACGCCGCCCTCGACTCCTTCACCGCCTCGCTCAAGGATGACGCGGCGACGGAGGGCGAGGTCCTGGCGCGCGCGGACGCGCTGATGCGCGCTGAGGGCGCCCTGAAGCGCGCGCGCCTCGAGGGCGCCCTCAAGCTCCGCGCCCTGCTGACCCCCGCGCAGCGCGCGCAGGCCCGCGCCCTCCTCAAGGAGCGCGGCGCGCGCTGGAAGGAGCGCCGCGGGCGCTGGGGGCGCGACGGCGAGGGCCGCGGGGGGCGCCGCGGTCCGCAGGAGCGGGCGATGGAGCGGGCGGCGGAGACGCCTGCTCAGAGTCCTGCGGAGAATCCTGCGGCGGGAGGCGCCCCTGCGCCCTAACCGCGCCGCCCGCCCCTCGCGCCGCCCCCCTTGCGCCGCGCGCGTGGGTGTGTAGGCTAGCAGGGCGCCCGCCCGCCGCGCGGGCGCCCGCGAGGAGTCTCCCCATGCTGCGCGAATACCTCACCGCCCTCATCGCCTTCTGCGCCCTCGACGGCGTGTGGCTCGGGGTGGTGGCGCCCCCCTTCTATCGCGCCCACATCGGGCACCTGATGAGCGACCGCCCCGACCTCGGCGCCGCCGCGCTCTTCTACCTGCTCTTCTTGTGGGGGCTGCAGCGCTTTGTGCTGCGCCCCACCCGCGGCGCGCCGCTGGCCCACACCGCGCGCGAGGCGCTCGCGTTCGGCGTGGTCACCTACGCCACCTTTGACCTGACGGCCGTGGCGGTGCTCAAGGGCTTCCCCTACGCCGTCGCCGCCGTGGACATCCTCTGGGGCGGGGCGCTCTCGGTGGGCGTGAGCCTCCTCACGCGCCTCGCCGCCCCGCGGGCGCCGAGGCCCGCCGCGTGAGCGCGCGCGCCCGCCGCCTCCTCGGCCCCCTGCTCCTCGCCGCTCTCGGCGCCGCGCCGGCGGCGGGGGCGCGCGCGGAGGGGGCGTGGGTGGCGCGCGTGCAGAGTCCGCACGGCGAGGCGCTCGTGCGCGCGGAGGACCTGGCCCGCTACGCGGCGGCGCGCCCTGGGCGCCCCCTCGGCGCGCTGCTCGACGAGCTCGTGGACGTGGAGCTGCTCGCCCTCAAGGCGCGCGCGGAGGGGCTCAGCGCCCGCCCCGACGCGGCGCACGCGCGCGACCGGGCGGCGGCGTGGCGCTACCTCAAGGAGTCTTTCGAGCCCCCCCTGAGCGCCGCGCGCCTCCCCGCGCGCTACGTGGAGCAGGCCACGCGGCAGAACCTGCGCCTCTTCCGTCACCCCGAGCTCCGCGAGGCGTCGCACGTGCTGCTCACCGCCCTCAGCCCGCCCAGCGCCGACGGGCGCCCCGCGCGCCCGCGCGTGACCCCTGCGGACGTGGCGCTCCTCACCCCGCTCGCCGCGCGGGTGGCGGAGGACCTCCGCGCGCGCCCCGTGGCGAGCGACGAGGAGCTCCTCGCGCGCCGCGACCTCTACGCGGCGTGGCTCCCGAGCGGCTACGAGGTCCGCGTGGAGCGCCTCGGGCGCTTCTCGCGCGAGGGGCCCTACGTGCGCCCGTTCGCGGACGCGTGCTTCGCCCTGCGCGAGCCCGGCGCCCTCACCCCCCCCTTCGCCACCGAGTTTGGGGTGCACGTGGCGCGGGTGAGCGCCGTGGTCCCCGCCCTGCACACCCCCGACGAGGCGCTCGAGCGCGAGGTGCGGGCGCGCCTCGTGGACGAGGTGCGCGCCCTTGAGCTGCAGCGCGCCCTCGACGCCGAGCGCCAGCGCGCCGACGTGTGGGTCGCCCCGTGAGCTCCCCCGCCCCGCCGGCGGCGACGCGCGCGCTCTACGCCACGCTCACCGCCCCCCCCGCCGCCCCCTGCGTCTACGTGTTCGCGCAGGGCCCCGTGGCGGTGGGGCGGGGGCTCAGCTGCGAGCTGTGCGTGCCGCTCCCCGCCGTGAGCGTGCACCACATCACGCTCACCTGGTCGGCGGAGGGGCTGGCGGCGCGCGACGCGCACGCCCGGCACAAGGCGGAGGCGCGCGGGCGCCCCATCACCCCCGACGCCCCCCTCCTCGGCGGCGACCACGCCGTCATCACGCTCCCCGGCGCGCTCCTCGAGCTCCACCTCGCCCCGCTCGACTGCGCCCCCACCTCCGCGGCGGAG
>VGTA01000631.1 GCA_016874875.1 Deltaproteobacteria bacterium
GGGGCCTTGGCGGCCCTGGGGGCGGGGGGGGTCGGCTGGGGGAGCGGCGCAGGGGGAGCCGAGGTCTCCTGCGCGCGCCTAAAAGGCGCGGGGCCCTCCCCCCGAGGCGGCGCGGGCGGGGGCGGGGGCGGGGCGCCGCCGGCGCCGGCGAGGGTGGCCTCGAGGCGCGCGAGGCCCTCTAGGACGTCGCCGATGGCGGCGGCGTCGCCCTGGTGGCAGAGCTGTAGGAGCTGCATCTCGAGGGCGAGGCGCGGCACGGGGGAGCGGAGAATCTCGTTGGCGCTCCGCATGAGGGCGTTGAAGAGGCGGTGCAGGTGCGCCACCGACAGCGGCGCCGCCGCCGCCTGCATGAGCGCGAGGTCGGCGGGGGTGACGCTGAGGCTCCGCTGCGGCTCGGCGCTCACCTTGATGATCATCATGTCGCGCAGGAACTTGAGCAGCTCGGTGAGCAGGCGCCGCAGGTCGTCGCCCCCCTCCACGCGCTCGTGCACGAAGCGCAGCACCCCCCCCGCGTCCCGCGCCCCGAGGGCGCCGAGGAGGTCGATGAGGGATTCGCGCGACGTGAGTCCGAGCACCCGCCGTGTGTCGGGCTCGGTGATGTCGTGGCCGCAGAAGGAGATCATCTGGTCGAGGAGCGACAGCGAGTCGCGCATCCCCCCCTGCGCCTCACGCGCGATGTGCTCAAGGGCGCCGCGGTCGGCGCGCACGCCCTCCGCCTCGCAGATGCGGTGCAGCGCGCCGGCGATGTCGTCGACGCTGATGCGCCGAAAGTCAAAGCGCTGGCAGCGCGAGATGATGGTCTCGAGGACCTTGTGCGGCTCGGTGGTGGCGAAGATGAAGGTGACGTGGGGGGGCGGCTCCTCGAGGGTCTTGAGGAGGGCGTTGAAGGCCCCCGTGGAGAGCATGTGGACCTCGTCGATGATGTAGACCTTCTGGCGGCTCACGCTGGGGCTAAAGCGCACGGAGTCGCGAATCTCGCGAATCTGGTCCACGCTGTTGTTGCTCGCGCCGTCGATCTCAAAGACGTCCACGGAGGAGCCCTCGGTGATGCTCACGCAGGAGACGCAGGCGTTGCAGGGGGTGGGCGTGGCGGCGCCGGTGGCCATGCAGTTGAGCGCCTTGGCGAAGATGCGCGCGCACGAGGTCTTGCCCACGCCGCGGCTGCCCACGAACAGCAGGGCGTGGGGGACGCGGTCGTGCACGATGGCGTTCTGCAGCGTGCGCGTGATGGGCGTCTGCCCCACGACGTCGTCAAAGGTCGTGGGGCGCCACTTGCGCGCCAATACTAGGTAGGACATCGGCTCTCCTGTGCGTGCGAAGGCCCTGAGGGTAGCACCGCGCGCGCTCTGGCGCGAGGGGCGCTTCGTGGGCGCGCGCAAACACCCGGGGCGCCTCGGCGCGTGTGGAGGGCGCGCGATGCCCGCGCGATGGGCGGAAAGTGAGAGGGCGAAAAGTGAGAGGGCGAAAAGTGAAAGGGCCTCCCCTCCGCACCCCGGGCGTCCCGCTACCGCTGCTGCCTTCCGGCTCTGACGGGGTTCACGGGGCCTGGTCGCTGAGGTTCAGCCCTAGCGGAGAGGGTGGGATTCGAACCCACGGTGCCCTTTTGAAGCACACGCGATTTCCAATCGCGCTCCTTAGACCAACTCGGTCACCCCTCCACTCGCGGGGGGCTTTATGCCATATCGGTGGCGCGCCGTCAATAAAAAATGTAGGGTACAGACCCAAAGCGCCGCGCCCGCGTTCAAGGAGATCGGAGCCCGCCCCCATGCCCCCCTGTATGCTCTACGCGCTGGTCCTCGCCCTGCTCAGGCCTCGGCGCGCGTCGGTGAGCGCCCTTGAGGCGGAGACGAGCGAGGAGCTGATGAGTCGATTTCAGCGCGGAGACGAGCGCGCCTTTGAGGTGCTGATGCGGCGGCTAGAGGGGCCGCTGCTGGGGTATGTGCTGCGCCTGGTGTGGCGCGAGGACGTGGCGCAGGACGTGGTGCAGGACACGTTCTTGCGGGTGATTCGAGGCGCGCAGGGCTACCAGCCCACGGCGAAGGTGAGCACGTGGGTCTACACGATCGCGCGCAACCTGTGCCTCGACCGCTACCGCCGCCAGCGCGTGCGGCGCGAGGAGAGTCTCGACGCGGACCTCCCCGGGGCGGAGGGGCTGTCGCTGCACGGCGTGCTCCACGACGAGGGGGCGCGGGACCCGGAGGGGGACGCGGCGGCGGAGCGCTTTATGGGGCGCCTGGCGGCGGCGCTCGAGCGCCTCAACCCCGATCAGCGCGACGTGTTTGTGCTGCGCGAGGTGCAGGGCTATAAGTTTCAAGAGATCGCGGAGCTGGTGGGAGAATCCGAGAACACGGTCAAGAGCCGCATGCGCTACGCGCTGCAGACGCTGCAGCGCCTCCTAGCGAGCGAGCGGGGAGGTGCGTGATGTTGGACCCGAGAGACGACGAGCGCGAGGGGCTCGACCTGACCCCGCTCCTGTACCCTGAGGAGTTCAGCGCCGAGGAGCGCGGGGCGGCGCGGCGCGCCCTAGAGGCGGGCGGCGCCGAGGCGCGCGCCGCCCTCGCCCGCCTCGAGGAGGCGCGCGCCGCCCTGAGCGCGGCGGCGGCGCGCCGGGGGGCGCGGGCGGGGGGGCTCGCGGAGGGGCGCCGCCGCGCCCTGCTCGCCGAGGCGTCGCGCGCCGCCGCCGAGGCGCGCGCCGCGGCCGCGCCCTCGTGGGCGGACTCGCTGGCGCGGTGGCTCCTCGGGCCGCAGGTGGCGTGGGCGGGCGCGCTCTGCCTCGCCCTCGCCGGCGCCTGGGTCTACCGCGGCGCCCACCCCGACGCCCCCGCCGTGCGCGCGGGGAGCGCGCTGCTCGAGGACCCCCCCGCCCCCGCCCCCGCCCCGCTCAGCGCGCCCGCGGACGCCCCCGTCCAAGAGCCCATCGCCGGCGCCCCCCTCCTCCCCGCCGCCCCCG
>VGTA01000632.1 GCA_016874875.1 Deltaproteobacteria bacterium
TCAGCCCCCCGCCCCCCCCCCGCCCCCCGCCCCCCTCACCCTCACCGTGCGCGACGCGGCGGGGGCCGTGTCGCAGACGCTCACCGCGCAGCGCGCCCGCCTGCTCCTCGGGCGCGCCCCCGAGGCCGACGTGCGCCTCGCCTCCAAGCTGGTCTCCACAGAGCACTGCGAGGTCACCTGGCGCGAGGGGCGCTACTGGGCGCGTGACCTCAACAGCCGGGCGGGCACGTTCCTCGACGGCGACGTCCCCGTGCGCGGCGATGTGCCCCTGCGCCCCGGCTGCGCGCTGGCGGTGGGCCCCTTCCTCATCACGCTCGAGTACTCTTACGCGCACTCCCACGCGCCCGCTTCGCCCGCGCCCGCGCCCGCGCCCGCGCCCGCGCCCGCGTCGGTCGCCTCGCCTGCGCCCGCGGCCCCCAAGCGCCCCGCGCCCGCCGCGCCCGCGCTCACCCCCTCCGTCGAGGGGGTCAACCTCCGCTCGCGGCTCAACACCGCCCACGCCTGGCGCGAGCCGTGGGACGTCTACGTCTCCCGCGCCCCCCGCAACACCTCCCTCCTCGCGGCGGGTGCCGCCGCGCTGCTCAGCGCCTATTGGGCGCTCACGGGGGGGCTCGTCGGGGGCGCCCTCAGCCCCTCGCACGCGGGCGCCGCCGGCGAGGTGGCGCGCGCGGCGGGGGGCGCGGCGGGGGGCGCGGCGGGGGGCGCGGCGGGTCACGCGGCGGGGGGCGCGGCGGAGGGGGGCGCGCGGGGGGCGGGGGCGCCCGCGTGCGAGCGCTGTCACGCCGCGCCGCTCCCGGCGATTCGGGACGAGGGCTGCGTGGGGTGCCACGAGCAGGTCGCCGCGCACCCGCTGCACGCGGGGCACGCGCGCGCCGTGGCGGGGGCGGGGGCGGGGGCCGTGGGGTGCGCGGGCTGCCACGTCGAGCACCCGCGCGGCGCGGCGCCGGCGCGGCTCGTGGACGTGGGGCGCTGCGCGTCCTGCCACCCGGCCGCGGGCCCCGAGGCGCGCCACGCCGCCCTGCGCGCCGCGCCGCGCCTGCCCCCCGGCGTGGGGGCGCCCTGGGTGGCGGGCCCCGTGGGGCTGCGCCCGAGCCGCGACGCGCTCGCCCTGCATCAGGCGCACGACCACCTCCCCGGCGCCTGCGTGGGCTGCCACGCGGATGATGAGCGCGCGGGGCCGTCGGCGGACCCCGGGGGCGAGTGCCTCCGCTGTCATGGGCCGCGCGGCGAGGGGGGGGCGGCGGCGGCGGCGGGGAGCGCGGGCGCCGCGGCGCGGGCGGCGCTGACCGCCGAGGCCGCCGCGGCGCTGGCCGGCCCGGGCTGCCTGTCGTGCCACGCCGCGCCGGGGTCGCGCGCCGCCCCCCTCGCGCCCCCCCCCGCCGCCTCCGGCGGCGGGCCCACCCCCCCCGCGGCGGGCCCCCTCGCCGCCCTGGCGCTCCTCGGGCTCGTGGGGGTCGCCTCGGGGCGCTGGGCGCCGCGCCCCCGCCGCTCGCGGCCGGAGGAGGCAGGAGGCGCGGCGGGAGCGGGGGAGGCGGCCGGGGGCGGGGCGCGTCAAAAGAAGCTGATTCACATCTTTGAGGACTCCTGCGTGGGCTGCGGCGAGTGCGTCACCGCCTGCCCCTTTGAGGTGCTGGCGCTCACGCAGAACCCAGCGCGGAAGCTGGTGGCGCGGGTGGTCAACTTTGACTCGTGCAACGAGTGCAACGACTGCGTGGTCGTGTGCAAGCCGCAGGCGCTGACGCGGCTGCGGGCGGGCGAGCCGCTGCCGATGGTGCGGGCGCCGGAGCTCGACGCCCACTACATGACCAACCTCCACGGCCTCTACGTGATCGGCGAGGCGGCGGGCGCCTCGCTCGTGCGCCACGCCAACAACCTCGGGGCGCGCGCCGCGCTGCACCTCGAGCACCGCGGGGAGGCGGGGCGCGCCCTCGACGGGGAGCTCGACGTGCTGATCGTGGGCGCGGGCCCCGCCGGGCTCTCGGCGGCGATCACGGCGCACCGGCGCGGCCTGCGCTACGCGCTGCTCGAGCAGGGCGGCGCGCCCCTGAGCACGCTGGCGGAGCACTACCCCAAGGGGAAGGACATCCAGAACCAGCCGCTGTCGGTGGAGAACATCGGCCCGCTCCCCATGGACGGCTGGGACGTGATGAAGAAGGAGCGGTTCCTGAGCCTCTGCGCCCCCGTGCTCGCCGAGAGCGGCGTGGCGGTGACGCTGAACGCCAAGGTGACGGAGGTGCGCGCGCTGGCGGCGGTGGAGGACGGCGACCCGTCGCGCGCGGCGCGTTTCGCGGTGGTGGCCAGCGGGGTGGAGCGCCGCGCGCGCAACGTGATTCTCGCCCTCGGCACCCGCGGCCAGCCCCGCCCCCTGCCCTGCCCCGGCGCCGACAGCGCGCTGGTGCGCTACCACCTGGTGGACCCGCAGGCGCACGCGGCGGAGCGGGCGGTGGTGGTGGGCGGGGGCAACAGCGCCCTCGAGGCGGCGATCGCGCTGGCGGAGGCGCGCGGGGCGGCGGGGGCGCCCGTGCGCCTCGTGCACCGCGGCCCGAGCTTCAGCAAGGCGAGCGACCGCAACGTGCGGCGGGTGGAGGAGCTCGCCGCCCGCGGCGCCGTGCAGCTCCACCTCAACGCCACCCCGCGCGAGGTGCTCCCCGGCGCCCTCGGCCTCAAGGGGGAGGGCGAGCCGGTGGACCTCGCCTGCGACGTGATCTTCTGTATGCTCGGGGCGGAGGCGCCCACCGACTGGCTGAAGGCCATCGGGGTGCAGTTCGTGGAGCGGCCGCAGGGCTGGGTCCCGGCGCAGAGCGACGACCTCACCTTCCTAGAGCTGCCCCCCGTCTAGACCTCACCCCCGCAGGTACGCGCCGATGTCCAACCAGACCCTCGCGGGCACGCCGCCCGCCCACCTCGAGACGCAGGCGCTGCAGAGCCCCGCGCCCCCCCCCCCCCCCCC
>VGTA01000633.1 GCA_016874875.1 Deltaproteobacteria bacterium
GTCGTCCCCCGACGGGTCACCGCAGAAGATCGCCACCTGCTCGCGCCCGTCGGCGCCGCGGTAGACGCGGGTCTTAAAGACGCCCCACTCGGTGGGCAGGGTGGCCTCGCTGTAGGGGGCGAGGCGCGCCGGGGCGCTCGCCTGCGGCGCGCTCACGTCACCGCGGGGCGCCGCGTCGAACGCGGCTCCTGAATCGACCTGAGTTCTCGTGTCTAGCTCCATCACACCACCTCACAGGACGTCCGCTCTCGCGTCGGGGCCCGACACCTTGAGCAGAACGAAATGACGGCCCTCGCCAAACACCTCCTCATAGCGCCCGCGCAAATAGGGGGGGAGGTGCGGGTCGAGCTCAGACTTGATTCTCTTGCGCTCCGTAAAGATGTAGAAGTCGGCGCCCGGTTTCCAGCGCTCCCACACACCGCGCTGGGTGAGGAACACCTTGAGGTCCTTGCCGTAGAGCAGAGGCGTCACGGTGTTGCCCGTGTGGAAGGTCTCGCCGCGCCAGTTCATCCGAAACGCCACGGCGGGCTCCACGCACAGGCGGCGCGCGGGGCTGTGGAGGTCCTCGGGGACGCGCCCGGCGAGGGCGTGCAGCTGACGCGCGTGCGCCGCGAGCGCCTCCTCGCGCTCGCGGGGACTCTGCGTCGGGCGCAGGACGGGCGTGCAGCGCCCATAGTAGTGGTCCCACAGCTCCCACTGGCTCCACAGCGGCGCGATCTTGGGGAGGTAGGTCTTGGAGAGGAACACGTGCGTGAGCAGCGCGCTCGCCAGCAGCGCCGCGGCGCCGAGGGCGCGCAGGGGGGCGGCGGAGCACGACAAGAGCAGCAGCGCGAGCAGCGCCACCGCCAGCGCGCGCGCCACAGGCGCCGTGAGCTCCTCCGTCCAGGCGTCGCGGGCGAGGGCGTCGCGCAGGGGCTTGTGGGCGCGCGCCTGAGAGGCGAGGTCGAGGGGCGCCGACAGCGACGAGAGCCACGCCCGCCCCACCGCCTCCCGCGCCAGCCCGTCGCGCTCATCGCGCGTGGTGGGGGTGGGCCAGTCGCGGTCGTACTTGTAGGTGAACAGATTCACCCAGCCCTGCGCGCCCTGCGCGGGGGCGGCGGAGGGGCGCGTGAGGTCGCCGCCCACCCACAGCAGCGTCATGGCGGCGAGCAGCAGCCCCCCGCGGGCGAGCCCGCTGAGGCGCGGGGCGCGGAGGTGCGCGTCGAGCCACAGCGCGCAGAGGGCCACGAGCGGCGGCAGGGCGGGGAGGATGTAGTGGTGGAACTTGGTGCTCGAGGCGCTCACCACCACAAACGAGCACAGCGCCCAGCCCAGCAGGAGGCGCTCGTAGCCGAGGACCGCGGGCTCCTTTGGTCCCTGCCCCGCGCCCCGCGCCCGCCCCAGCGCCCGCCCCAGCGCCGCGGGGAGGAGCGCCACCGTGGGGAACAGCCCATATCCGATCCACTGCACAAAGTACTCAAGGCCGCCGTCGTCGGTGCTGTGCACCCCAGAGAGCAGCCGGCTGACGTGGTCGTGCATCACAAAGCGCGCGTACCAGCCCGGGTGGTGCCCCCCGAGCATCGCTAGCGCCCAGATGTGACCCGAGAGGAGCACCAGCGCCAGCCCCCACCCCGGGCGCGCCACGCGGAGCCAGCCCCACTCCCCCGTGCTCAGGAGGTAGAGCGCGAGGGCGCCGCCCACCGGCGCCCAGCCGAGCCAGCCCTTGGCGACCACGGTGAGACCCGCGAGCAGATAAAAGAGCGCGAAGTACGCCTGCCGGCGCGAGGTGATACGCCAGGCGCGCGCGAGCGCCCACGCCGCTAGGGGGGCCACGGCGGCGACGAGGACCCAGCCCTTGCCGCGCCCCACGCGCCACAGGTCGCCCACGTACCCCGCCACCGCGCCGGCGAGCTCCGCGAGCGGGGCGCTGAGGCCCAGCGGCGCGCGCTCGAGCAGCGGCGTGACCGCGTCGGGGCTGCGGTCCATGGGCCACACCGCCCAGAGCTGCCCGCCGAGCGCGAGCGCGGCCAAGGAGAGCACGCTCAGGCGCAGCGCCCCGCTGGCGCGCTCCCCGTCGCGCGCCCCAAAGAGCGCCATCGCCAGCGCCATGGCGCTGAGAGTGACGAGGGACACGAGGGGGCTGTCGGTGACGGCCTGGTGGGTGACGACGGTGAATGAGGGGCTGAGGGCGAGCAGCCCGGCGGCGAGCAGCCCCGCGCGGCGGGTGGCGAGGCGCGCGGTGACGGCGTAGACGGCGCCGAGCGCGAGCGCGCCGAGCAGCGGGAAGAGGGCGCGCACGCCGAGCGCCCCGTGCCCAAAGAGCTTCATGCCCGCCGCCATCATCCACATCGTGAGGGGCGGCTTGGAGTAAAACCGCTCACGCTCGCGCTTCACCCCCTCCACGTCCCACGGCGAGCCCCAGTGGGGGTCGATGTAGTTCCCTGTCTCGTTCATCTCGCGCGCCACCTCGCCGTAGTGCGTCTCCCACGGGTCAAAGAGCCCATAGTCGCCGAGGCCGCTCAGGGAGAGCGCGAGGGGGGTGAGGGTGACGAGGAGGAGGAGGGCCCAGTCCTCTCTGAGACTCGTGGGGCGGTGGTCTGAGCGGGGCACGGCGGCTCCTCAGGGGCAGGGGTGGGCGGGGGCGCGTGTGGTTATGGGCGAGGGGGGCGGCGCTGTCAATCTGTTGATCTGCTCTGTTGATCTGCTCTGTTGATCTGCTCTGTGGGTCTGCTCTGTGGGTCTGTTGATCACCAAAGCCACTTTTGGGCGAGATTCCCGCGCGCGATGTGCGCGCGTCCACGCAGGTCCCCACGCAGGGCGCCAGGGAGCACGATTTTTTGTGCTGTAAAATAACATTTTACAAGAATAAACAACCTAAGATACCAATAAATAAAGACAATAATATTTTGTGCAAAACAGCATTAACCCCTAGACAAAAGCGAATGCGCGTCTATATTCTCTGAGGGAAG
>VGTA01000634.1 GCA_016874875.1 Deltaproteobacteria bacterium
AGTGTGCAGTGTGCAGTGTGCAGTGTGCAGTGTGCAGTGTGCAGTGTGCAGTGTGTGCCCACGGCGCCACCCCGCGCAAGGCGCCCCCCCCCCCAGCCCAGGAGTCCCCCTATGACCCCGCCCCCCGCCCGCGGCGCAGACGCGGCGCTCGCCGCCGTGGAGGTCGTCCTCTCCGTGGAGGGCGAGGGCGCCCCGCGCCGCTTCGCCCGGCTGCCGGTGCGCGTGGGGCGGCACCCCGCGTGCGAGCTCTCGCTCTCCGACCGGCGCGTGTCGAGCGCCCACTGCGAGCTGCGCGCCCACGAGGGGGGCGTCGCCGTGGTGGACCTCGGCTCGCGCAACGGCACGCAGCTGCGCCGCGAGGGCGCGCCCCGCCCCCTCACGCCCCACGCCCCCGCCCCGCTCGCCGCCGGCGACCTCATCGCCCTCGGCGACCGCCTCGACCCGGTGCGCCTCGTGGTGGTGAGCCTGCCCTCCCCCGCCGCCGCCCCCCCGCGCCTCGACGAGACGGTGATCGCCCGCGCCCCCCTCGACGCGCCGCGCGCCCTCGACGCGCCGCTCGTCGCCCTCCTCTGCGAGCTCGCCGGCGAGGACGACCCCGACGCGCTCACGCGCCGCGCCCTCGAGGCCTGCGCGGCGCACCTGCCCGGCGCGCTCGGCGTGGGGCTCTACCTGCCCGCCGCGCGCCGCGACGAGGGCCCGCTCGACCCCACCCCCGCGCGCTGGGTGAGTCCCGCGGGCGCCCCCGCCCCCGCCCCGAGCCAGAGTTTCGCCGAGCTCGCGCTCCGCCGCCGCGAGGCGCTCTCGTACCTGCCTGCGCTGCACGGCGAGAGCGACAGCGTGGCGGGGCTCGCCGGGGCGCTCGTGGCGCCGCTGGCCCTGCGCGGGGAGGTCCTCGGCGCGCTCTACGCTCAGAGTCTGGCGCGTCCCTTTGGGGAGGAGGAGGCGGGGTGGGTGAGCGCCCTGAGCGCCTACCTCGCGGCGCGCCTGACGAGCGCGCGGGCGGCGCAGACGCAGCGCGCGGTGGCGGCGCGCGCGGTGGCGGCGGCGGAGGGCCTCTCGCGCGAGGCGCGCCTCGCCCGCCCCATGCTCGGCGAGAGCGCGGCGCTCCGCGAGACGCTCGGGCTGCTGCGCAAGGTGGCGCCCACCTCCGCCACGGTGCTGCTCTTGGGCGAGACCGGCACCGGCAAGGAGCTCGCCGCGCGCACCCTCCACGCCCTGAGCCCCCGCGCCGAGGGCCCCTTCTACGCCATCAACTGCGGCGCGCTCAGCGAGCCCCTCCTGCTCTCTGAGCTCTTTGGGCACAAGGCGGGCGCGTTCACCGGCGCGCGCGCCGACCACGCGGGCGCCTTTGAGGCGGCGCGCGGGGGCACGCTGCTCCTCGACGAGCTCGGCGAGATCAGCCCCGCCGCGCAGGTGAGCCTGCTCCGCGCGCTTCAGGAGGGCGAGGTCACGCCCGTGGGCAGCACGCGCCCGGTGCGCGTGGACGTGCGCCTGGTGGCCGCCACCCATAAGGACCTCGAGGAGGAGGTGCGCGCGGGGCGCTTTCGCCAGGACCTCTACTACCGCCTCGCGGTGTTCCCCGTGCCCCTCCCGCCGCTGCGCGCGCGCCCAGACGACATCCCGCTCCTCGCCGCGCGCTTCCTAGAGGTCGCCGTCCGCCGCTACGGCGTATCGGCGCGCGGCTTCTCGCCCGACGCCCTCGCCGCGCTCTGCGCGTGCCGCTGGCCGGGGAACGTGCGGCAGCTAGAGCACGAGGTGGAGCGCGCGGTCATCTTGGCGGGGGAGGAGCGCCTGGTGCTGCGCGAGCACCTGAGCGCGAGCGTGCGCGCCACCCCCGAGCTCTCACCCGCGCCCGCGCCCACGCCCGCGAACGCGAACGCGAACGCGAACGCCAGCCCTTCGCTCGCGCCGCCCGAGGAGGAGGACGCCCCCGGCGACGCCCCCGAGGGGCTCCCCGGCCTCGGCGCGCTCCCCTTTGAGTCGCTCGTCCGCCTCGACCTGCCGCTCAAGGAGGCGATGGCCGCCCTCGAGGAGCGCCTGATTCGAGAGCGCCTCTCGCGCTTTGGGCAAAACAGGACGCGCTGCGCGGAGTCGCTCGGCCTCAGCCGCCAGGCGCTTCAGGTGAAGCTGGCGCGCTGGCGGGGGCGCGAGTAGGGGCGCCCTAGCGCCGCCGCTCAGCGCCGCGCCCCCCGCCGCGCCGCCCTCGGGCGGGGGGGCGGGCGGGGAGGGCGGCCCGGCGCGCGGGGCCCAAGAGCGCCCGCACGTACTCCCAGTGCCGCGCGGCGATGAGCGCCCCCGCCCCCGCGCAAAAGAGCTGCACGGGAGTGGGCACGTCGGGGGAGAGGCTCAAGAGCACCACCCCCACCGACAGCGTGAGGCTGGCCCAGGCGGCGCGGCGGGTGATCAGGAGCGCGAGGAGCCAGGTGAGGACGGCGGCGAGCCCGAGGCCGAGGTGGAGCGCCAGCAGGGCGCCCCCGGTGGTGGCGACCCCGCGCCCCCCTCGGAAGCTGAGGAGGGGCGAGGTGCAGTGCCCGAGGACCGCGAGCCCCCCCGCCGCCGCCGCCCAGCCGAGCCCGCGCCCGCTCAGGAGCCACACGGCCGCCGCCCCCTTGAGCGCGTCGAGCAGCAGCGTGAGGAGTCCCCACCGGAGCCCCGCCGTGCGCGTCACGTTGGTGGCGCCGGGGTTCTTGGAGCCGCTGGCGCGGGGGTCGACGCCCTTGAGGCGCCCCACCCAGACGGCGAAGGGGAGCGCGCCGAGGGCGTAGGAGAGGAGGAGGAGGAGGGCGGGGGGGAGGGCGGGGGGCATGGGCAGACTCGCTGGCGGGCTCGGGGGGCGCGGGGGGCGCGCGGACGCTACCACCCCGCGCCCGCGCGAGCAACGCCCCAGCAGCGCCCCGCGCCCGCCCGCCGCTCACGCCCGCCGCCCCTCCCCCCCCCCCCCC
>VGTA01000635.1 GCA_016874875.1 Deltaproteobacteria bacterium
TCAGCGCCCCCGCGGCGCGAGAGAGGCGCGGGGGGGGCGTCACAGCGACTCCGGCGTCACCCCGGGCGGGGGGGTGATGGAGAAGGCGTCGCTGGGCAGGTCGGGGTTGAGGGCGTGGTCGCGGAGACGCGCGTCCACCCTGATGAGCTCCCTGGGCAGCTCAAAGCGAATGCGCTGGGGCAGGCGCGGCTCCTGCTCGGTGTAGTCGGCGAGGTGCAAGACCACCTCCACGCGCCCGCCGCGGTACAGCACCACCTCCACGGGCACGAGGTGCGTGGGGTGCAAGAAGAGCACCTGCCGGTCCCCGAGGCGCGCCCCGGGGGCGTCGAGGGTGAGGGTGTAGAGCCCGCGCTCCTCGCTCCAGCCCACCCGCCCGCCGGCGTCGGCGAGCAGCGGCGGCTGGCCGCTGAGGGTGGCGGCCATGGCGTGGGGGTCGAGGGGCAGGCGGCTGAGGCGCGAGAGATTCTGCGCGTTGGCCTCGCCGGCGAGGTAGCGCCCCTCGTCGGCCTTGTGCATCAAGAGGAGCTGGCCGTCGCTCACCAGCGTGGAGACGGGCTGCTCAAAGGGGCTGAGGGTGTCCATGCGGAAGCGCGCGGGGGGGGCGGCGGCGAAGAGCTGGCGCGCGCTCACGCGCTGGTCGCCCTCCCACACCTCCAAGGCGAGCTCGCCGCTGAGCGCCTGCACCGCCTCACGCCGCCGCGCGAGGGCGGCGTGGAGGCGCGCGGGGTCCTCGCTGTAGGAGGCGGGGCGCGGGACTCGCCCGCCGCACCCAGCGGCCCCGAGGGCCGCTCCGAGGGCGACAGCGAGCGGGGCGCCGAGCGGAGCGCCGAGCGGGGCGCCGAGCGGGACGCCGAGCGGGGCGCTGAGGGCGAGCAGGGCGCGGAGGGCGAGCGCCGCGAGGCGCGCGGCGGCGCAGGGGGCGGGCGCGGGGCAGGGGGGGGGCATGGGGCGCTCCTCGCGCGGGGGGGGGACAGCGGCTAGCGCCACGCCACGGAGAGGGCGCTCGGTGACTCATAAGAGAGGAGGAGGGCGCCCGGCGGCGACCCCGGCGGCGACCCCGGCGGCGACCCCGGCGGCGACCCCGGCGGCGACCCCAGCGGCACCCACAGCGAGCGCTCGCCCTCCCCCACCACGCAGAGCTGAAGCGGGGCGGGCGCCGCCGGGAGCGCTAGGGGGAGCGAGACCTCACGCCACAGGGGGAGCGGGTCCCCCGGGCGCCCCACCACCACCGGGGGTGGCGCGGCGCCGGCGGGGGCGTCGAGGGGCGGGGGCGCGGCGAGGAGGAGCGTGTCGCCGAGCGCCTCGCGGACGTCGACGGGCCCCTCCTCGGCGTTGAGCGCCGCTGTGAGGCGCGCGGCGCCGCTGAGCGCCACCCCGGCGGGCGCCACCCGCACCTGCACCATGGGCAGCGCGCGCCGCAGGCGCCCGACGAGGGCGAGGGCGCACGAGCCGGTGAGCCAGAGCGCGTCGAGCGCCTCGAGGGGCGCCCCCACCTGCTCGAGGCCGCGCGCCAGCCACGCCCCCGCCAGCGCGGCGAGCTCTCCGAGGGCGCCCGACACCACCCGCGCGTCCGCCTCGAGCGGCGGCGCGAGCGCCGCGGGGGAGTGGGTGAGCTGGCGAGGGAGGTGACGGGCGAGGGCGGCGTAGAGGCGCTCCTGCGCCTCGCGGTCGAGGCGGGCGGCGGCGCGCGGGTCGAGGTCCTCCCACGAGAGGCCGGAGGCGGAGAGGCGCTCATCGAGGAGCAGCCCCTCGAGGGCCCGCGCACCCACCTGCGGGCGCCCGAACTGCGCGAGCACCTCCACCCGCCGCGCCCCCTCATCGGCGCGCACGAGGCAGAGCGAGGCCTGGCTGACTCCCACGTCGAGCGTGGCCCACAGCCGCGCCCCCGCCGCGCGCTTGAGGCTCACGAGGGCGCGGCGCTCGAGCAGCTCCGAGAGGCCCCAGGCGAGCGCGGCGTGCGAGTGGACTCGGAGCGCGCGGCGAGCGCCGAGGTCCTCAAAGAGGCGCGCGAGGGTGAGGCGCGCCCCGGGGGCGTGCCCGGGCGCGCAGAGCCACGCTACGGAGGACTGCGGCGCGGGGGCGGCGGCGTCCTCCCCGAGCACACGCGAGGGACTCAAGAGCTCCGCCGCCAGCTCCGCCAGCACCGCCTCCGGCGCGCGCCGCCCCGCCGCCGTGCGCAGCGCCCCCCCGCCCGCCCCGTCATAGGTGGACGCGCGCGGCGTGGCGGGATAGGGGCGCGCGGGGGGGCGCCAGCGGCCCGGGGGGGGCGCGAGGGGCGCCCCGCGGCGCTCGCTCAGGAGCGCCACGAGGTCGCGGCACAGCCACTCGGGCGCCCGCTCCCCCAGCCGCGCCGCCTCCTGCACAAAGGCCACCTCCGCGCCGAGGAACGCGAGGGTGGGCGCCTCGCGGACGACGGCGCTGCCGCCCACGCGCCAGCGCACCGCGTGCGCCCCGAGGTCCACGCAGGTCCACTCCCCCGCCCCCGGCGCTAGGCGCCTCATCGCGCGTGTTCCCAGCGGTCGAGGGGCGCGCGCTCCACCGCCCGCAGCGCCCTCTCCAGCGCCTCGAGCGCGCCCACGGCGCGCGCGAGCGGCGCCGCGAGGCGCTCATCCCACGCCAGCGCGCTGAGGGGCGGCGTCGCGCGTCGCGCCCGCTTGGGGCGCCGCGCCCGCCCCCGAGGCTTGCCCGCGGTGAGCGGCGCCGCGCCATGCAGGTGAGGGTCAGCGCTCGCGTCAGCGTCAGCGTCAGCGTCAGCGTCAGCGTCAGCGTCAGCGTCAGCGTCCGCGTCCGCGTCCGCGTCCGCGTCCGCGTCAGCGTCCGCGTCCGCGTCCGCGTCCGCGTCCGCGTCAGCGTCAGCGTCCGCGTCCGCGTCAGCGTCCGCGTCAGTCCCAGCCTCAGCCTCAGCGCCCGCCGCGGGCTGAGGGTCTTCGGGCGGCGCG
>VGTA01000636.1 GCA_016874875.1 Deltaproteobacteria bacterium
GGGGCGGGGGGGGCGCGGGCGGGGGCGGCGGGGGCGGCGGGCGCGGGGCGCGGCGCCTCCCCGGCGGCGCTGATCACCGCCACCACGGCGCCCACGAGCACCGTCTGCCCCGCCTGCGCTAGGAGCTCCGTGAGCACGCCCGCCTCAGGGGACGGAATCTCTGCGTCCACTTTGTCGGTGGTGATCTCGAAAATGGGCTCATCGCGCTCTACGCGGTCGCCCACCTTCTTGAGCCAGCGGACGATGGTGCCCTCGGCGACAGACTCGCCCATCTGGGGCATGATCACATTAAAGGCCATAGCGCTCTCCTGAAGTCTCGGCTCGTGCGGGTGCGGGCGGGGCGGGGCGGGGCGGGCTGCGTGCGCGGTGCGGGCTGCGCGCGGCGCGCGGGAGTATATATAGGGGGTCGCGCGCCGCGCGTCTAGAGGGGCGCTCAGCGCGGGGTCAGTAGCGCGCGAGGGCGAGCGCCTCGCGGCGGATGTCGTCCACCTGCGGCGCGAACGCCGCCTCGAGGTGAGCGTGGTAGGGGACGGGGGTGTTGGGGGCGGTGAGGCGCCCCACGGGGGCGTCGAGCCACTCAAAGGCGCGCTCGTTGACCACCGCCGCCACCTCCCCGGCGAGCCCGAGGGCGCGGGTGTCCTCGTGCACCACGAGGGCGCGGTGCGTGCGCTTGACCGCGAGGGCGATCGCCTCCTCGTCGAGGGGGCTGAGGGTGCGGAGGTCGAGCACGGCGGCCTCCACCCCCTCCGCCGCCAGGCGCTCGGCGGCCTCGAGGCAGCGGTGGACCATGGCGCCGTAGGTGATGAGCGTGAGGTCGCGCCCCTCGCGGCGGGTGAGCGCCTCGCCGAGCCGGCTGAGGGCGCGCAGGCGCTCGCCCGAGGGGAGCGGCGCGCGCAGGTGCGGCGCGCGGTAGAGCGCCTTGTGCTCGATCACCACCACGGGGTCGGGGTCGTTGATGGCGGCGAGGGTGAGGGCGTAGGCGTCCTCCGCGGTGGCGGGGGCGACCACCTTGAGGCCGGCGGTCTTGGCGAGGTACACCTCCACGCTCTGCGAGTGGAAGGGCCCCCCGCCCACCAGCCCGCCGCCCGGCCCGCGCACCACCAGCGGCACCCGCGCGCCCCAGCGGTAGTGGCACTTGGCGGCGAAGTTGGTGAGCTGGTTAAAGCCGCAGGAGATGAAGTCCATAAACTGCATCTCCACGATGGGGCGGCGCCCCATGAGCGCCAGCCCGATCGCGGCGCCGATGATGCCGCCCTCCGCGATGGGGGTGTCGATCACGCGCTCGGGGCCGAACGCCTCGAGCATGCCCTCCGTGAGCTTAAAGGCGCCGCCGTAGGCGCCGATGTCCTCGCCGAGCAGGAGGGTGGAGGGGTCGTGGGTGAGGGCGTGGTCGAGGGCGGCGCGGGTGGCCTCGAGGTAGGTGCGCGGGGCGGGGCTCAGGACGGCGGGGTCGCTCAAGAGGGTGCTCATGAGGTCAGGCGCCCGCCCTCACATGTGGATGGCGTGCCCGAGGGTAGCGTGCGCCGCCTCGTGCATCGCCTCGGCGAGGGTGGGGTGGGCGTGGATGGTGCCGATCAGCTCCTCCACGGTGCACTCGAGCTTGAGCAGCGGCCCCGCCTCCGCGATGAGGTCCGTGGCGCGCGGCCCGATGATGTGCACGCCGAGAATCTGGTGGTACTTGGCGTCCGCCACGATCTTGACGAACCCCGCCGTCTGGTTGATCACCTTGGCCTTGCCCACGGCGCTGAAGGGGAACTTGCCCACCTTCACCTCGTAGCCCGCCGCGCGCGCCTTGGCCTCGGTGAGCCCGAGGCTGCCGATCTCGGGGCTCGAGTAGGTGCAGCCGGGCACCTGCGCGTAGTCGATGGGCGTGGGGTTGAGCCCCGCCATGTGCTCCACCGCCAAGACGCCCTCGGCGCTCGCGGCGTGGGCGAGCAGGGGCTTGCCGAAAAGGATGTCGCCGATGGCGTACACGCCCGGCTCGTCGGTGCGGTTAAACGGATCCACGTGCACCGAGCCGCGCTCCACGCGCACCTTGGTGCGCTCGAGCCCGAGTCCCTCGGTGACGGGGGCGCGCCCCACCGCCACGAGCAGGTGGCTCGCCGTCAGCGAGGTGGGCGCCGCGCCCTCGCGCTCGAGGCGGAGGCGCACGCCGCCCTCCACGCGCTCCACCTGCGCCACCTTGGTAGATGTGTGCACCTTGATGCCGCGCTTCTGGTAGATGCGCGCGAACTCCGCCGACACCTCCTCGTCCTCCACGGGCACGAGGCGGTCGGCGAGCTCCACGAGGGTGACCTCGCAGCCAAAGCTGCTAAAGACGCTGGCGAACTCCACGCCCACGGCGCCGGCGCCCATGACCACGAGGTGGCGGGGCATCTCGCGCAGCTCGAGCAGCTCGTCGCTGGTCATCACCGCCACGCCGTCCACCGCGATGCCGGGAATCTGGCGCGGCTTGGAGCCCGTGGCGAGGAGGATGTGCTGGGCGGAGATGACCTGCGCCCCCGAGGCGGAGGTCACCTTCACGCGCCCGCCCCCCTCGAGGGAGCCGAGGCCCTGAAAGACCTCCACCTTGTTCTTCTTCATGAGGAACTGCACGCCGCCGGCGTTCTGGCTGACCACCTTGTCTTTGCGCTTCAGGACCGCCGCGAGACTCACCCTCACGTCGCCCACCGTCACGCCGAACTCCTCGGCGTGGCGCGCGTGCTCGGCGATCTCCGCCGACTCGAGCATGCTCTTGGTGGGGATGCAGCCGCGCAGCAGGCAGGTGCCGCCGAGGCGCGCGTCCTTCTCCACGATCGCCACTTTCATGCCGAGCTGGCTAGCGCGGACGGCGGCCACGTAGCCGCCAGGGCCGCTCCCGATCACGATGAGGTCAAAGGTGCTCGACATAGGGCGCTCCGGGGGGGCGAGGGGTGAGGGGGG
>VGTA01000637.1 GCA_016874875.1 Deltaproteobacteria bacterium
CGGGGGGGGCGGGGGGGGCGCAGGGGGGGCTCGCCCCGGCGGTGACGCTCGCGGGGCGGCTCACGATTCGCGTGCTGCCCGCCGAGGGGCTCGGCGCCGGGGCCGCCGTGTGGGTGGGGGCGCGCGCCTTGCCCGCGCGCCTCGCCGTCGTGCTGCCCGACGAGGTGCGCGCCACGGGGGCGGCCCTGGTGTCGAGCGACCCGGCGGCGGCGCCGGCGCCGGTGGCGTCTTTGGTGTGGGCGGCGGAGAGCGACCTCGGCACGCGCGCTCCGCTCGCGCGCGACGACGACCCCTTCTCGGAGGAGACGTTCCTGCTCTCGCTGACCCCGCGCTGGCCCGCCCCGCTCGCGGGCGCGAGCGCCGCGCCGCGCGCCGCGCGCTACGACCTCTGGGTGACGCCCGCCGGGCTCCCCCCCCACGTCTTTCGCCGCCGCGCCCCCGCCGAGCGCCTCACGCTCACCCTGCCGCCGCGCACGACGCTGCGCGCGCTCACCGGGCGCGCCCTACTCGACCCCTACGCGGCGCTGCCCCTCGCCGGCGGCGCGGCGGTCCTCTACGCGGGGGCGGCGGCGGGGGGGGCGGGGGGGGCGGGGGCGCGGGTGAGCGCGCCGAGTCCGGTGAGCGAGCGCGGGGAGCTGCGGGTGGAGGCGTGGGCGGAGGCGCTGCGGGGGGAGGGGCGCCTCGCGCTGCTCCCCCCGCCCGGGGCGCGCCGCCCCGCGCTCGTGGCGGAGCTCAGCGCCGAGGCGCTGGCGGCGGCGGCGGCGAGCGGCGACCTCGGCCGCCCCCTGAGCGCCCCGGCGGTGGGCGCCAGCCGCCTGCTGCGCGTGTGGGTGCGCGACCCCAACCCCGCCGTCTGGGAGCTGACGCTGTCGCAGGGGTGGCGCGGCGGGGAGGGCGCGGGCGACCCCACGGGCCCCGCTGGCGCCCTTGACGCCGAAGGCGGTGGGGCGGGGGGGCGCGCGCTGTGGCGGGCGCACGGGCTGTGGCGGGCGCAGGCGGCGGCGCTGAGCGGGGAGGAGGCGGGGCTGTGGGGCTTTGAGGCGCCGGCGGTGCTCACCGCCCGCCCGCCCACCACCCACTCGGCGCGCGCCCGGCGCGTCCTCCTCAGCGAGCTCGGCGAGGTCATCGAGGTGGAGGCGCGCCTCAAGGGCGCGCTGCGCGGGCGGGTGAGCGCGCCGCGCGCCCTCGAGCGCGTGGAGGTGCACGCGCAGCAGCGCGCCTGGCCCTGGCCCGACACGCCCCACCTGCCCCTCGGGGAGGCGCGCGGCGTGGTGGGCGAGGGGGGGGCGCTCGCGCTCGCCCTCGACCCCGGGCACTACGCGCTCACCCTCACGCCCGACCCGCGCGCCGGCCTCGCCCCGCGCGTCCTCACGGCGCTCATGCCGGAGGAGGGCGACCTCACGCTCGACCCCGCGCTGCTCGCCCTCGCCCCCGGGCGGGCGGTGGAGGTGGAGGCGCGCCTCAGCTCTGGGGCGGCGGCGGCGGGGTGGGTGGAGCTGCGCTGCGAGCTCGACGCCCCGCCGCCCCCCGCCCTCGACGCCGACGCGCCCCCCGGCCTCGCCCTCCTCGCGCGCCCCGACCTGGGCGCCGCGCCCCCCCCCGCCCCCGCCAGCGCGGTGCTCGCGCGCGGCCCGCTCGACGCTGAGGGGCGCTGGCGCGTCAGCGTCTCGTCGGACTCCTGCCCGGCGGCGCGCCCGGCGCCCTGAGGCGGCACCCTGAGGCGGCGCCCCGCCCGCGCTACCCGCCGATGCGGACCAGCGCCGGCTCGCCCCCCCCGCTCCCGCTCCCGCTCCGGTAGCCCTCGAGGTCGAGCGCCGAGAAGCGGAAGCCCTCGGCGCGGCAGGCGGCGGTGACCTCAGCGCGGAGGGGGGCGCTCGCCAGCACGCGCGCCTGCTCCTCCTCGCCGAGCTCGAGGCGCACGAGCTCGCCGTGGTAGCGCGCGCGCACCACGCGCAGCCCCAGCGCCATCAGGCGCGCCTCGCAGCGCCCCACCTGCGCTAGGCGCTCGGCGGTGACCTCCACGCCGCGCGGGAAGCGACTCGACAGGCAGGCAGCGGCGGGCTTGTCCCAGACGCTCAGCCCAAAGGCGCGGGCGAGGGCGCGCACGTCGGATTTGCTCAGGCCCGCCTCGAGGAGCGGGGCGCGCGCGCCCCTGTCGCGCGCCGCCTGCATCCCGGGGCGGTGGTCGCCGAGGTCGTCGGTGATCGCCCCGTAGCAGAGCGCGCCGGCGAGGCCGTGGGCGGCGGCGGTGAGCGACGCGACGTCAAAGAGCTCCGCCTTGCAGTGGTAGCAGCGGTCGCCGGCGTTGGCGCGGTAGCCGGGGCGCGCGAGCTCGTCGGTGGGCACCTCGAGCAGCGGGGCGCCCATCTCGGCGGCGAGGGCGCGCGCCCCCGCGAGCTCCCAGGGCGCGAGGCTCGGCGAGACGGCGATCAGCCCCCGCGCCCGCTCCCCGAGCGCCCCCACCGCCACCCGCAGGAGCACGGCGCTGTCCACCCCCCCCGAGTAGGCCACCAGCGCGGCGCCGAGCTCCCGCAGGAGCGCCACGAGGCGCTCGTAGCGGGCGCGCAGCCCCGGCTCGAGGGCGCCGGGGTCGGCGAGGAGCTCCGCGCGCGGCACGCGCTCGGCGATCACGCGCTCGGCGGCCACGCGCTCAGCGGCCACGCGCCAGGCGCGCGAGGCGGTCCTTGAGCGTGGCGCTCGCCCGCTCGTGGTGGGCGCGGCGCTCCTCGTCGCTCATCGCCTCGAGGGGCGAGGGCGGCGCGGCGGCGGGGGCGGCGGCGGGGGCGGGCAGGGGGGCGCCCTCGGCGCGCTCACGCGCCTGCGCCTTGAGGCGCTCGGCGCCCTCGGCGAGGCGCGCGCGGTCGGCGCTCTTGAGGGGGTTGAGGCGCACCTCGGGCGCCTCGGGCGCTGGCGCGC
>VGTA01000638.1 GCA_016874875.1 Deltaproteobacteria bacterium
CCTCGATCTTGTCGCCGCTGACGACCGCCTTGAGCGTGTCCGCGGCGAGTAGGTCGCTCTCGGGCATTTCAGATACCACGTTCACGGCGGCGCCGAATAGCTGAGCGCGGCTAAAGCGCTCGCCCATCTGTTGAGGCGGTAGGTGCGCCGTCTGCTCAGCGCCAAACAGCTCCGCTACCAGGTGCGTGAGCACGCTCTTCCCGTTGCTCCCCTGTCCGTGCACTACAAGCGCGACGGCCTCGCTTGTGCATAAGCCCAACAGCGCGAGCCCTAGCCATTCGCCGATTGTCGTGATCTTCGCCTCCACCTCGCGCTTCACGCTCTCGGGCGTCTCGCCTAGCGCCTCCTCCGGTGCGCGGGTGAGGCTCGCGGCGAGGTAGCGCCCGGTAAACACCGGCGGGCGGCGGGGCGCTGAGCCCTCGACGCAGCCGCTCACCCAATAGCCCGCCACCTGCGGGGGAACGGTGTAGGGGAGCGAGTGAATAGCGAGGTGGTCGGGGCGCGCCGCCTCAACGTAGAGCCCTTCGTCCGTGGCGCGTACAAACTGCCCACCTAGCACTATGCCGCGGGGGGCGGTGTCAAATACGCTCTCGCCGTGGTCGCCGTCGCGGGCGCCGCACAGCGGCGAGAGCATTTTAACGGCGGCCTCCACGCGGGCGCTTGAGACGGGGTAGTCCTTCGCTCCGCTGGCGGTGGTGATGACTGCGCCGCGCGCGCCCATCGCAATGCGCTTGAGGGCGCGGGGGGCGTAGTACTTCCACACCCCATCAGCGGGCGAGTAGCGCCGCAATCCGTTTCCGTGCCATATCGGCGCGATGGGCTCGCCCGCTGATGGGGTGTGGAAGCTCTCCACTATCGCCTCTGAGAGTTCGAGGTCATCGCCGCGCGTGAACACCCGGCGGAGGGGCGTGAGCTCGTCGAAGCCCTCCACGCGCGCGGGCTCGGGTAGCGCCTCCTCGGCGCGCGGCTCGATGTCCTGCGCGGGCGCCGCGTCGGCGTACTCGGCGAGGGTGCGGTCAAACCAGGCGGGCCCCTCCTTCATCATGCGGCGCCCACCCATGATGTGCCGGTCGAGCGCCTCAAGCATATCGCGCCTCAGCGCCTCGTGTCCTATCACCTGGCACAGCGCGTAGAACGCTGAGCGGGTGAGCTGATAGCAAGCGGGGTTGTCGAGGCCGGTGAGGTCGTTGGGCACATAGGTTTTAGGGGCTTTGGGTGCGCGGGCGCGCCCCTCGCCGCGCTGCCCTGCGCTCGCGCCGCCCTGCCGGGGTGTACCCTCACGGGCGGCGCCGCTTGTGCTGTTGGGCGCACCGGCGCGCCCTGTTGAGGCGGCGGCGGCGGTGGCGGTGAGACGCCGTGTCCACAGCGCGGCGAGCTTCTCTATGAGCACGGCGGGGGCGTCCTGCTCGTGTATGAACAGCGCGACGCGCTCGGGCTCCTGCGCGCGCCCGCGCTTGTGGAGGAGCGGCGCCGCATACCCGCGCCCCAAGTCGGTACATTTGGCGTCCACCTCCACCTCCACGCCGCGCGCCTTGAGGGGGCGCGCTACGCGCTCCTCAACCTGGGCCATAAACTCGCGAAGGGCGGCGGTGTGTGTCTCTAGGGCGACGGGCGCCGAGTAGATGAGCCCCGCGCGGGCGCCCCGCGCCGTGAGGTAAGAGAAGAAGCCGGGCATTACGCGGAGGGGGGCGAGCGCCTCGCTCAGCGCCTGGCGCGTCTCCTCGGAGGAGGCGGGCGCCTTCGCGTTATGCGTCGCGAGGTCGTCAAGGTCGATAAATGCGCCGCTCGCGCTGATGCGGCTCTTGAGCTCGCGCGCGATGATGTCGGGGGTCGCCTCGCGGGTGGGGCGGGTGAAATGCGGGCCGTCGCTGTGGAGGGGGTAGAGCCACACCTCCACGCCGGGCCCCTCGGTGCGGTAGTCGCGGGTGAGTAGGTCGCGGAGGGGGGCGCGGATATAGTCGCGCGTGAAGCGCTCGCCGGGCTCGCCGGGTTTCCACGCGGGCGGGGGCGCGTATCTGTCGCCGTCTGCGATGTAGCGCACGCGCACGGCGGCGCCGTCGAGGCGCGCGGGTGTGTTGGGGGCGTCGGTGTCTAGGCTCATGTGTCCTCTGTGGGTTGACGGGGGCGGGCTTGGGTTGCCCCACGGTAAGGGCGCGGGGGCTGTCTTTCAAGTTATTTTATTAAATAGCTTGCACTAACGCGCCGCTTAGGTGTTTAATCAGGCGGCCCGCTCCACCTGGGGGCGAGGCTAACACATGAAGGGGGCGCGCGTGTCTCTGTCAATCTCGGGATCGGGCGGGGGTCATCCACAAAATAGGCCGCGGGTGGTGCGGCGCGTGTTGCTCACGGCGCTTGAGCGCGAGCTGTCGAGGCTGCGCGATCTCTGCCGCGGTGACGCTGATGTCGAGAGCGCCGCTACTCAGGTAGAGGCGCTGGTGAGCGCCTATCTGGCGACGCTGCCGCCCTCGTATGTCGGCGAAGAGCGCGAGGAGGAGGGGTGCTAAGCGCCTCCCTTGCGCGCCGCCCGTGGGGCGCGACCTCGCCCTCCCAGCTGAGCGCGTTTAGGCTCTGTGCGCGTAAGTGGTGGCGCGAGAGCGTCAACGGCGAGCGGCGCCCGTCGGGGCCCGCCGCTGAACGCGGCTCGCTCATCCACGCTCAACTTGAGCAGTACCTAGAGCACGGCGCGCAGGTGCAGGACGGTGTCGCGCGCTCGATGCTGCGCCTGTTGCCCCCGCCCGCGTCCATCCCTCGCGCTCAGATAGAGGTTGATTTCGCGTTCACGCCGGCGGGGTGGCCCGTGCCTGTGCGCGGGCGTGTTGACCTCGTAGAGCTCGCGGTGGGGGGCGGCTATGCGCGCATAACGGATCACAAGACCGTCGGGTCGCTCAGCGCCTCGCAAAAGGGCGAGTATG
>VGTA01000639.1 GCA_016874875.1 Deltaproteobacteria bacterium
CACGGGCCGGCGAATCAACGCCTCGATGGTGGCGCCCACGGCGCTCGAGGCGCACGTGCGCAGCAAGATCGACCAGCTCGACGGCTGGGGCATGATGCAGCCCATCGCCGTGCCCTTTACGGGGGAGGTGGACGTCTCCTCGATTCTCGAGCGCCACCGCGACCCGCTCTACAACACCGACGACGACGTGGTGTACCTCATCGACGTCACCCCCACCTCCCCCGAGTACGGGCAGCTCAAGATTCTCGACCTCGGCGAGGGCAACTACCCGCTCCTCGCCGAGAACCGCGACAACTACTTTGACGGCGACCCGCGCGCCCACACGCTCACCCTGTGGCTCGAAGAGACCGACGAGGACCTCAACGGCGACGGACTCCTCGACCCCGGCGAGGACACCGACGGCGACGGCGCGCTCGACCGCCCCAACTACCTCCCCGACGCGCGCGGCGAGGCGGCGCCCCCCGCCGACGACCTCGCGGCGCGCGCCGACGCCACCATGACCTTCTATGAGCGCGAGACCCACACCCTCCTCGCCCTCCCCGTGGTGCCGCTCCGCTCGCGCACCACCTACGCCTTTGTGGTGACCAAGCGCCTCAAGGACCTCCACGGCGACCCCGTGGGCTCCCCCTTCGAGCTGATTCACCACAGCTCACAGGCGGAGGCGCTCAAGGTCTTGCCTCAGGTCCTCCCCGCCGCCCTCCCGCTCAGCGACGTCGCCTTCGCCTTCACCTTCACCACCCAGACCGTGGAGCACGACTTCATCGCCGTCCGCGACGGCCTCTACGGGCACGGCGCGCAGGCGCACCTCGGGGCCGAGTTCCCGGCGGAGCTGAGCACGGTGGAGCCCATGAAGGAGCAGGCGCGCTTCCCGAGCTCCAAGAATCTCTCGATTCTGCGCGGCGAGGAGTTCGAGGCGGCGCTGCGCCTCCTCAACACCGCCTTCCGCGGCTCGAGCGGCGAGTCCGTGGCGCTGCAGCAGCTCCTCGACGCCAACCGCTACGTGGACTACTACGCCGTGGGCAGCTACATGTCCCCGCAGCTGTTCCCCCGCGAGGACGCCGTGGGCAAGCCCCTCCGCATGAACGACCAGTCCTGGCCCCCCGACCTCGACCGCGTGGCGGCGCCGGCGCGCGCCGAGCGCGTGTACTTTACGCTCGTGGTGCCGCGCAAGGAGGCCTCGGCGCGCGGCGCGGGCGCGCCGGCGCCGGTGGTGGTGGTGGGGCACGGCCACACGGGCAACCGCTTCGACGCCATCAACCTCGGCCCCTACTTCGCCCGCCACGGGCTCGCCACCATCGCCATCGACAACCCAGGCCACGGGCTGAGCCTCAGCGCCGAGGAGCGCGCGCAGGCGTTTAGCCTCTTTCAGGCGTTCGGCGTCACGCCGTTCGTGGAGGCGGTCTTTAAGGACCGCGCGCGCGACCTCAACTTTGACGGCGTGGCGGACTCGGGCGCCGACTACTGGGACTTCTATATGTTCCACACCCGCGACAACGTGCGCCAGACCGCCCTCGACTACATGGCGCTGATTCGCGTCCTCCGCTCCTTTGACGGCGAGCGGCGGTGGGCGCTTGACCTCGACGGCGACGGCGCGCGGGAGCGGGCGGGGGACTTTGACGGCGACGGGGCGGTGGACGTGGGCGGCGACGCCCTCATCACCATGACCGGCGGCTCGCTCGGCGGCATCATGGCGATGCTCATGGGGACGGTGGAGCCCGAGATCAGCGCCATCGCGCCCATCGTGGGCGCCGGCGGGCTGGGGCTGGTGAGTCGCCGCAGCATCAACCAGAGCGTCCGCAACGCCATCCTCGCCCGCGCCATGGGCCCCTTCTACCTCGTCTCCCCCGTCCCCGGGCAGAGCGCGCTCGACGAGGGGCAGGGCGCGCCGCTGGGGGGCCTCTCGCAGGTGGAGATGCTCCTCCCCGACCTCAACAACCGCCCCGCGCGCGTCCTGATCGGGTTCGCGGAGGGCGTGCAGGCGGGCGACACCCTCGAGGTGCTCAACCTCAAGAGCGGCGAGCGCGAGTGCGGGCGGGTGGGCGCGGGCGGCGTGGGGCGCGCCCCCCTCGCCTCCGACGTGGGCGACCGCGTCTCCGTGGCGCTCTACCGCGGCGGTGTGCAGGTGGGGCCCGACTGCGCCCTCGAGGAGGGGGCGGCCCCCTACGCGGTGCTCGACTCCTTTGAGGCCGCCGCGTCGTTCTGGGACCAGCGCCGCGAGGCGGGCGCGCCCCTCGTGGCGCTCGCCGAGGGGCTAGGGCTGCGCCGCGCCACGCCGGAGTTTAGGCGCTTTGTGGGCCTCGGGCCGCTGGTGATGGACCGCGCGGACCCGGCGGTGATGGGCCGCCACCTCCAGCGCGACCCGCTCTACTACCCCGGCGCGGGGCAGCGCACGGGGGCGCACGCGCTGGTGACCACGGGGGTGGGCGACCTCAACGTGCCCGTGGACGGCGGGGCGCTGTTCGCGCGCGCGGCGGGCATCCTAGAGTGGCGCGAGGTCCACGAGGGCAGCCCGTGGGCGGTGCCGGAGAACCAGGTGCTCATCGACCACTTCGTCCTTGAGTGCGTGGACGAGCTCAAGCGCTACACCGACTCGCGGGGCGTGGGCGTGCTCATAGACCCCGACAACTTCAGCGGCGACGGCGACTACTGGGCGGGGCAGGTCCCCCGCCTCACCCCCCCGCTCCGCGCCGGCTGGAGCCGCCCCGACCCGCTCGGCGGGCGCTCCGCCTCCATCTACGCCTACGGCGCCCCCGAGGGCAAGCACGGCTTCGACGCCCCCGGCGAGATGACCGACAAGGCGCGGCGCCGCTGCGCGGAGGCGTGCGCGGAGGGCGAGGACTGCGGCTGCGCGGACGTGCGCGTCTTTGACGTGGGCAACTTCCACTTCAACCTCATCGGCGAGTACCTGCG
>VGTA01000640.1 GCA_016874875.1 Deltaproteobacteria bacterium
TGGCTCATGGGGAGACTCACGGAGAGGGCGGGAGAGGGCGGGAGAGGGCGGGAGAGGGCGGGAGAGGGCGGGGGGCGCGGCGCGGGCTACACCGTGAGCGCGGGCCTCACCGCCACCTGCGTCGCCTCCACGTCGCCAAAGCTGATGATGCGGAGGTCGGGATTCACCTCCACCACCTTCTTGAGCCACTCCTGGCAGGCGCCGCAGGGGCCGAGGTTGCGTAGGGACGGGTCGAGGCTCAGCACCGCCACGGCGCGGATGTCGCGGCGGCGGAGGTTGGGGAGGCGGCAGAGGGCGGTGCCGATGGCGTTGCGCTCGGCGCAGAGGGTGCCGGTGGGGAGCGACACCTCGAGGTTGATGCCGCGCGCCGCCACCAGCCCCCCCGCCGGGCCCTCCCTGCCCTCGGCGTCGCGCACCACCACCACGCAGAGCACCTCCTTGAGGCCCTTGCGGTGGAAGAAGCAGCCCTCCGCGTCGGTGGCGTGCAGCTCCTTGGGGCGCGTGGGGCGCTGCGCGAGATAGTCGGCGCGCCACCGGCGCAGCTCGTCCACCGCGAAGCGCGAGAGGTCATCGAGGCGCGCGTCGCCCACGCGCACCCACTCGCTCACCGCCTCCATGGACGAATCGGTGGGGTTGTACTCGCGGTTGGGGGCGTCGGGGGTGCACTGGAGGGGCTGCAGCGCCTTGCTGATGGTGTAGAGGGTGGGCCTCCACTCCGAGAGCGTGAGGGTGAGCGCGGAGAGCATGTTGGAGGTGCCGGTGCTCGCCGAGAGGCTCACGCGGAGGCGCTCGCGCCACCCCTCGCCGTGCAGGTCCGCGAGGGCGCTGGCGAGATGCCGCAGCGGCGCCTCCACCACCTGCAGCGCCGAGGCGTCGAGCTTGCGCGCGTCCGTGTCGGCGTGGCAGCAGCGCACGTCGCAGCGCGCGCTCAGGGCGAGCGCCTCCCACCGGCGCCGCGCGAGCAGGGCGATGCAGCGCGCTAGGCTCTCTGGGCTCGACGAGTCGGCGCCCACCACCCTGCCCTGCGCGTTCTCTGTCCCGCGCGCCCCCGCCGTCACCAAGAGGAGCGTGAGGGCGCAGGGGGCGTCGATGAGCGCCTGCTCGTGGTGGGTCAAGACGGCGTGCAGGAGGGGCAGGTAGAGGCGGCGCACCTCGAGGGGGCGCTGGAGGCGCGCGCGGAGCCCCTCGGAGGTGCGCTGAGCGTTGAGCGGCTCGCCCCACTGCCACGGGGTGGAGGAGTCGGCGCGGGTGAGCTCCTCCGCCGTGTACTCGGGCAGCGGCAGCGCGCGGGAGAGCGCGTAGCCGCCGTGGGGGTCGGGGGTGGCGTGGAGGTCGCTCGCGGTGAGCGCCTCGTGCAAGAGCGCGCCCACCGCGAGGATGGCGCGCCCCTTGGGCTTGCACCACCCCACGCGCTCCTCCGCGGCGGGCGCGCCGCGCTCGTAGAGGTCAAAGTAGACGTCGTGGTGGCCGATGTTGTGGACGAGGACGTGCTGCTCTCGGTCGATCACGCGCGCCACCTCACGTCCGTCAGCGACGCCGCCCACTCGTGGCGCCCCGAGGGGGGCGCGCCGTCGCGGCGGACCTCGCGCGTGGAGAGGCCGGCGGCGCGCGCGGCGTCGAGCTCCTCGGGGGTGTCCGACAAGAACAGCACCTGCGCCGCCCCCGCCGCCAGCCCCCCCCTCACCAGCTCCCCCACGATCCGCTCATAGGAGCGCGCCTCGCGCTTGGGGCCCGTCGTCGTGTCGAAATAGGCGCTCAGGTAGGGGGTCAGGTCCCCAAAGTCGCTGTGCGCAAAGAGGAGCCGCTGCGCTTGCACCGAGCCAGAGCTGAACACGGCCAAGCGCGCGCCGCGCGCCCGCCACTCCGAGAGGGCGGCGAGGGCGTCGGGGTAGAGGTGCCCCTTGAGCTCGCCGGCGCGGTAGCCCTCCTCCCAGATGAGCCCTTGGAGGGCCTTGAGGGCGGTCTCCTTCTTGTCCTCCTCGCTCCAGCGGAGGAGTCCCGCCGTCACGCGCGAGAGAGGCTCGTCGCTCCGCAGCCCTAGCGCCGCGCGCGCCGCCGCCACGTGGGGCGCCACGTCGGGGTGGTCGTGGCGCGCCTCGAGGAGCGACGGCAGGCGGGCGGCGGCGTAGGGGAAGAGGGCGCGGCGCACAAAGGAGAGGTCGGTGGTGGTGCCCTCGAGGTCGGTGAGCACCACGCAGCCGTCGAGGGGGCCGGAGGGCGCCCGCCGCTCGGCGCGGCGCTCCTCGAGGGCGCACGAGAGCAGGGCCTCTAGCCCCTCTAGGTGCCGGCGCGCCTCCGCCAGCGACGCGCCCCAGGCGTAGAGCCCATGCCCGCGCACGAGCAGCCCCCAGCGCAGCCCCGCGCCCCCCTGCGCCCGCGCCCGCCTCTCGACCTCCGCCGCGAGCGCCGCCATGTCTTGGGTGTTGTCGAAAATGGGCAGCTCCACCGCCTCCTCGTGGCTCGTCACCCCCGCGAGCGCCTTGAGCAGCTCGAGTCCCTCAAGGCGGAGCGAGGGGCCCACGGTGAGGCGGGAGAGGGCGACGGCGGCGAGGGAGTGGGTGTGGAGGACGGCGCGCGTGTGGGGGCTGAGGAGGTAGAGGGCGCGGTGGACGAGGGTCTCCGCCGAGGGGCGCTCCCCGCCCACCGTGGCGGGCAGGGGGCCGCGCAGGGGGACCTCGATGACGTGCTCGGGGGCGAGCGCGCCCTTGTGGTGCCCCGAGGCGGTGATCAGCGCGCGCCCCTCGTCGAGGCGCGCGGAGAGGTTGCCGCTGGTGGCGGGGCACCACCCCCGCAGGTCGATCCAACGCCCCAGGGCGGCGAGCGCGGCGCGGGGGTCGTCGGGTAGGGTGTGGGCGTGGGCGTGGGCGTGGGCGTGGGCGTGGGCGTGGGCGTCGTTATAGGTGGGCGTC
>VGTA01000641.1 GCA_016874875.1 Deltaproteobacteria bacterium
GGGTGAGCAGCACCTCGTCCCCCACGCGGTCGGCGCTCAAGAACGAGGTGGTCAGCAGCGGGTCCACGTCCTGGTGCGGCACGGGGCGCCACTCGCCCTCCCCCGCGGGCCACGACGGCCCGCGCCCGGGCAGCGCCTGCGGCAGGCTCTGCGCGCGCACCAGGTAGAAGAAGTCGAGGTCGCTCCCCTCGCGCCACAGCTCGGGGCGGAGGTCCATCTTGTCGCTCGCCGCCCGCGCCGCGCCGCCCGGCGGGTAGAGCGCCAGGCCCGTCTGCGACGAATCGCTCTTGAGCGACAGCGCGAACACCACGCCCACGCGGCGGAGGGCGAGGCTGAGGTGCTCGACGGTGGCCGCCTCGGCCCATGCGTAGATGAGCGTGCCCTGCGCCGTGACGCCGAGGGCGGAGCGCGGCAGGCGCTCGGCGTCGAGGCGCCCGAAATGGCTCTGCGGGGGCGTGAAGCCCTTGTTGACCACGCGCGGGTCGATGAGCGGGGCGAAACTCTGCCGCAGGCTCGACCAGGCGCGCGGGAGGGGGGCGACGTCGAGGCGCCCAAAGAGGGCGCGCCCGCGGCTGTCGATGGCCACGCTCGAGAGGCCGAGGCGGGGCGCGGCGAGGGCCTGCCCGTCCTGCACGAGGCCGTGGCCGCCGTCGGGGTCGGGCCCGCCGTTGAAGGCGGCCACGAGGTCGGCGGCGTGCGGCGCGCGCACGCGCCCCGAGCCCACGCCCTCGAGGGCGAGGCGCGCGGGGTCGGCGCCGCCCACGAAGTGGAGGCCGAGGCGGCGGGTGTCGAAGGCGTAGAGCTGAAGGGCGCGGTAGGGGTGCACCTCGTCGAGGCGGATGAAGGTCTTGAGAATCATGGGCGAGCGCTCATCGCCCACCTGCACCGGGCGCCACTCCCCCTCGCCCTTGAGGCCGCCGCGCACGTCGATCTTGGGGGGGTACCAGTTGGGGCGGCGCCCGTCGCTCATGGAGCTCACGTCGCCCACGGGGCGGTGCTGCCGCGGGTCCGACTGGTCCACGAGGAGCTCGTAGAGATTCTTGGCGAGCAGGTGCGAGAGCGTGGCGCGCGCGCCGGTGAGGGCGAGGTGCTCCTCTTCGGTGATGAGGCCGTACCGGAGGAGGAGGTCCTGCGAGCCCTCGAGGAGGTTGGGGCGCTCGCGTGGGGTGCTGATCAGGTCCACCCCCGCCCCCGCGGGCGTGACGGCGAGGGCCTGCAGGTCCACGCTAAAGAAATCCTCCCCGTCGCTCTGCGCCACGAAACGCGCCCCCCCCTCCGCGAAGCGCGCGCCGCAGCGGGGGAGCGGGTCCTTGAAGCGGAGGGTGACCCAGCGGGGCTCCTCCCAGCGGTCGTACTGCTTGGCCTGCTTGAGCTGCGTGAGCAGCGGCGGAGCGCTAGCGTCGCGCGCGCCGCCCCACTCGAGCTGAGTGATGGCGCGGCACGCCCCAACGTCGTCGAGCTGCGCGTAGAGCGCGCGCACGGCGCCGCCGCCCTCGCTGGGGTCGAGCAGATCAAAGATGTGGTCTTGGGAGAGGGGGTTGTCGGTGATGTCGCGGGGGGGCGTGGAGGAGATGGGCAGAGCGTTGGCGCCCATGACCGCCTGCATCATGTAGAGGTCGCGGCCGGCGGCGGGGCGCTCGGGGCTGGCGGCGGAGAAGAACGCCACGAAACGGTGCCCGATGAGCGACTCGTGGGCGCCGAGCTCCGCCACGCGCACCTGCGCCGGGTCCACGAGGAGGCCCTGGCGGCCGCGGATGAGGCGCGCGAGATTCTCGCGCACCAGCTCACGGTAGCCCGCGCCCTCGCGCTCGGCGTCCGCCCGCGGGGTGCGGAGCGCGTCGAGCTGGGGGGTGTACCCGCGGACCGCCCCCGCGGAGATGCCCGCGGCGGCGCAGGCGCCTGCGATGAGCAGCTTTCGCTTCCACATGCCGACCGACCTCTGGAGTTGTGTGATGTGTGGGTGATGGGGGGGCGCTCAGGGGGCGCTCAGGGGGCGCTCAGGGGGCGCTCAGGGGGCGCTCAGGGGGCGCTCAGGCGGCGCAGCAGCGACTCGTCGAGGAGGGGCACCGAGAGGGCATAGCGGGCCACGCCGGCCTCCTTGGCGCGCATCCAGCGGGCGAGGTCGCGGTCGTCGAGGAGCTGCACCGCGGGCGACGACGCCGCCGCGCCCGCCTCGAAGCCCGAGAGGCTCACCACGAGCGCCTGGTCCGCGAACAGCGCGCCTAGGCTGCGCGCCACGCCGCGCACCTTCTCGGCGCTCACGGGGCGGCGCCCGCGCTGCGCGAGGACGAGGGTGTCGCCGCGCTCAGGGTGCGACGCCATGAGCGCCACGCCCCGCGCGTCGCCGGCGCCGAGCGGCTCCACGCGGCGGTAGCCGGTCTGGGTGAGGAGGTGGGCGAGGAGCGCCTCAAAGGCCTCGAGGGGGAGGTCGCGGAGGGCGTCGGCGAGGTGCGCGCGGAGGAGCTCCTCGTAGGCGGCGAGCTCGCGGAGGAGGCGCGCCTCCGCGGCGCGCATGGCGGAGCTGAGGCCCCACTCGGTGAGGGAGACCTCGTTGGTGATGTCGAGGGAGAAGCGGGGGCGCTCGCCGCGCGCCTCCGCGCCCCTGTCCGCGCCGAGCAGCGCGCCCTTGAGCTCCACGAGCTGGCGCCGCCCCACGGGCGCCCCGCCCGCGAGGACCCCGGCGAGCTCGCTGAGCGCGAGCGGCGCCCGCCGCGCCCTCAGGAGCTCATAGGCGCGCTCCGCGCGCTCCCGCTCCGCCGCGGTGGGCTCCGGGTCGCCGAGGTCGTGGGGCGTGAGGGCGAGGCGCAGGGGCTCGAGGTCCGGGGCGGCGTCGCGCGCAGGCTCGGCGGGGTCGTCGGCGGGGTCGTCGGCGGGGTCGTCGGCGGGGTCGTCGGCGGGGGCTGTGA
>VGTA01000642.1 GCA_016874875.1 Deltaproteobacteria bacterium
CCAAATCCTCCCCCGTCCCCCGCCCCTCCAAGGCCCCCGAGGGCACCGCCCAGCTCACGCCTCCTCCTCCGACGCGCGCGCCTCCGCCTCCTCCACCGCCAGCGTCGCCGCCTCCCACGTCGCGTAAGCGGCCACGAGGGCGCCCTGCACCGCGCGGAGCTCCGCCGCCACCCGCACCACCGCCTGCGCGTCCGCGTAGTGCGCCTCATCGCACTGCAGCGCCTCGAGCGCCCCCTGGCGCTCCTCGAGCGCCACCACCTGCGCCTCCGCCGCCTCCGCCGCCTGCCGGAGCGGGCGGAGGGCCCTGGCGCGCTGGGCGCGGAGCTCCTGCTGGCGCTGCCGGTCGAGGCGGCGCTCCGCCTTGGCGTCCGCGCGCGCCTCATCGGCGGACACGGGGGTAGCGCCGGCGCCGAGGGCGCTGTCGGAGGCGGCGCGCGAGGGGGTGAGGGCGCGCTCGCCGTGGAGGGGCAGCGGACTCGGGCGCTCGCCGCGCGCCACGCGCTCGAGGTACTCCGAGTAGCTCCCCGCGAAGGTCGTCACGCGCCCGCGGTCCACCTCCCACACCTGATCGCACACCGCGTCGATGAAGTGTCGGTCGTGGCTGATGAGCACCACCGCCCCCGGGTAGGCGCGCAGGGCGTCTGAGAGGACCTCGCGGCTGCCCATGTCGAGGTGGTTGGTGGGCTCGTCGAGGAGCAGCACGTTGGCGGGGGTGAGGAGCATCTTGACGAGCGCGAGGCGGTTCTTCTCGCCGCCGCTCAGCACCGCCACCCGCTTCTTGATGTCCTCCGCGTCAAACAAGAACGCCCCGAGCACGCCGCGGAGCTGCGAGATGGACTCCCCGAGATAGGAGCTCTGCGCCTCCTCGAGGACCGTCTTGGCGAGGTCGAGGTCCTGCGCCTGGTGCTGCGCGAAATAGTAGGGCTTGGCGAGGTGCCCTAGCACGCGCGCGCCGCGCTGGTAGCCCACGGCGCCGGCCAGGAGCTTGAGGAGCGTGCTCTTGCCGGCGCCGTTGGGGCCCACGAGGGCGATGTGCTCCCCGCGCTCCACCTGCACCTCGAGGCCGCGGTAGATGAGCGCGTCATCGGAGTAGCCCTGGTGGAGGTCCTCGAGCGCGAGCACCACGCGCCCGCACTTGGGGGGGGGCGGGAGCTTGAAGTGGATGGTCTCCACCTCGCGCACCTCCCCCACCGCCTGCAGGCGCTCGAGCTGCTTGGCGCGGCTCTGCGCCTGCGTCGCCTTGGTGGCCTTAGCCTTAAAGCGCTCGATGAAGCGCTCAAGGCTCGCCACCTTGCGCGCGTGCGCCTTCCGCTGGCGCTCGAGCTGCTCGCGGCGGAGGTCGAGGGCGGCGACATACTGCTCAAAGTCGCCCACGAACACCTCGACCCCCTCGGGGCTGAGCTCGGCGATATGGGTGCAGATCTCGTTGAGGAACCAGCGGTCGTGGCTGATGAGGATGAGGGCGCCGGGGAAGCCCTTGAGGAAGTGGCAGAGCCAGTCCACCGAGCGGAGGTCGAGGTGGTTGGTGGGCTCGTCGAGGAGCAGCACGTCGGGGCGGCGGAGGAGGAGGCGGGCGAGGGCGACGCGCATCTGCCAGCCGCCGCTGAGGCCGCCGCAGTCGCCGTCGAGCTCATCGGCGCGGAAGCCGAGGCCGCAGAGGACCTGCTCCACGCGCGCGTCGGCCTCAAAGCCCCCCGCGCGCTCAAAGTCCGCCTGCAGGGCGCCGTAGCGCGCGAGGAGCGCGGCGTCATCGTGCTCGCGCGTGAGGCGCTCCGCCACGCGCTCGAGCTCGCGCTGAATCGCCCACACCGCCTCGAGGCCCTGGCGAGCGGCGTCGCGGACGGTCACGTCGCGCAGCTCGTGCAGCTCCTGCGGGAGGTAGCCGAGGGAGAGGCCCTTGGCGGCGGTGACGGCGCCCTTGTCGGCCTCGAGCTCCCCGGCGATGATGCGCATGAGCGTGCTCTTGCCGGCGCCGTTGGGGCCGATGAGGCCCACGCGCTGCCCCGGGTTGACCTGCCAGTCGACGCCCTCAAAGAGGACCTGCGGGCCAAAGCCCTTCTCGACGCCGTTGAGCCAGAGCATCAGGCCTCCCCCCGCGGGCGCGGCCAGATGTAGATGAGGGCGGAGAGGGCGGTGAGGGGGAGCGAGAGCCAGAAGAGGCCGTGGCCTGTGGCGCGCAGCCAAGTGAGGGGGGCGAGGGGGGCGCCGCCCTCGACGAGGGCGGGGGGGACGAGGAGACCTGCGATGGCCGAGAGCTGCACGACCGTCTTGAGCTTGCCCCAGAAGTTGGCGCCCACCACGGAGGTCTTGCTCACCCGCCACCCCGAGATGACGAGGTCGCGCGCCACGATCAAGAAGACGCCCCAGGCCGGGAGGACCTGCTCCTCCACGAGCGACATCAGCGGGCCGAGGACGAGGAGCTTGTCGACGAGCGGGTCGAGGAAGCGGCCGAGCTCGCTCTCCTGTTGGAGGCGGCGGGCGAGGTAGCCGTCGAGCCAGTCGGTCCAGGCGGCGGCGCAGAAGAAGCCGAGCGTCCACCACGGGCCCCAGGGGCGCGCGGCGAGGCCGACCATCACGAGGGGGACAGCCATGAGGCGCAGAGTCGTGATGAGGGTGGGGAGGGTCAGCTGCGACATCGGGGGGGGACTCCTCACGCGCTGAGCGCGCGGGCGAGCGGGGGGAGCGCGGCGCGCGCCCGCCCACGCTGAGGTACTCCGCTTAGATAAGGGGCGGGGGCGCTGAACGCAAGGGGAAGGCGACCGCCGCGGGGGTGGGCGGGGCGCGGTGGCGCCCCGAGGACGGATTCGCTAGGCTCGTGCGCGCTGCCGGGACCCAAGAGCAAAAATCGCAGCAAAAATCGAAAACCACGCGCGCGCTGCGCGCTACGAGAGGAGCACAGAGA
>VGTA01000643.1 GCA_016874875.1 Deltaproteobacteria bacterium
GGGGCGGCCGGCGGGGGGGGGGGGCGAGGCGGGCGCGGGCGCTCAGCTCCTCGGGGGTGAGGGCGCCGCAGAGGTCGGAGAGGTGGACGAGGGCGGCGCGGGGGGGGGCGCGCAGGGCGGCGGCGCGCAGGGCGAGGAGCGGGGCGCCTGACCCCTCGGCGCCCGCCCCCCGCGCCTCCCGCAGCGCGCGCTCCACCGCGCGGCGCGTGGGGGTGGGGGCGAGCGCCGAGAGCTGGCCGCCGCCCTCCCGCCACACGCCCACCGCGTGCCCCCCGCGCAGGGCGCCCTCCGCGAGCGCCTCGCAGAGCGCCAGCGCCAGCGCCCAGCGGGCCGGCGGCGCGCCCATCGAGGCGGTGGCGTCGAGCCACAACAGCAGCGCGCCGCGCCCCTCCCGCTCCTGCTGGCGCGTGGCGAGCTCCCCCCGCCGCGCGTAGAGCGGCAGGTGCAGGCGGCGCAGGTCGTCGCCCGGGCGGTAGGGGCGCAGGTCGTGGAAGCTCACCCCCTCCCCCGCCCCCCCCGCGCCCCCCCCGCCCCCCCACGCCGCCGCCGGGAGCCGCAGCGGCGGCGGCGACCAGGCGCTCACCCCTGCCGCCCGCTCTCCGCCCACAGGCGCTCCACGAGCTCCTCGGGGCGCGCGCGGTCCGCCTTGGCGTCCCAGGTGAGGCGCAGGCGGTGGGCGAGGCAGGGGACCGCGCTGCGCGCGAGGTCCTCCTCTCGGGCGTGGGCGCGCCCGTCGAGCGCGGCGCGCGCCTGCGCGGCGCGGTAGAGCGCCTGCGCCCCGCGCGGACTCACCCCGTCCTCGAGCAGCCCGCGCAGCTCACGCGGCGCCTCGCTCGGGCGCGTGAGCACCGCCAGCCGCACCAGCCGCGCCCGCAGGCGCGACGGCAGGAGCACCTCGCGCGCCACCGCCGGCCACCCCAGCGCCTCCTCGCGCGAGGCGACCGGCCCCGCCGCCGCTAGGCGGGCGAGCGCCTCGCGGGGCTCAAAGCTGAGCAGCGCGTCGAGCGCCGCCGGCGTGGGGTGCGGCACCAGCAGCCGCTGCAGAAAGCGGTCCGCCTGCGCCTCCGGGAGCGCGAACGTCCCCTCCACCTCGATGGGATTCTGCGTGGCGAGCACGATGAAGGGCGGCCCGAGCGGGCGCGGCGCGCCGTCGATGGTCACCTGCCGCTCCTCCATCGCCTCTAGGAGCGCCGCCTGCGCGCGCGGGCTGGCGCGGTTGAGCTCGTCGGCGAACAGCAGCTCGGTGAACACGGGCCCGGGCACAAAGCTCAGGCGCGGCCCCTCGGGCGACGGCGTGAGCTGCTGCCCGCCGATGAGGTCGCTCGGCATCAGGTCGGGGGTCATCTGCGCGCGCGCCCAGCGCAGCCCGAGGCAGGCGCTCAGCGCGCGCACCGCGAGCGTCTTGCCCACCCCCGGCGGCCCCTCCAGCAGCGCGTGCCCGTGCGTCACCGCCGACACCAGCAGCCCCTCGACCAGCGGCGCCGAGTCGAGCAGGACCCCGCCGAGGGCGGCGCGCAGGGCGGCGGCGCGGGCGGCGAGGGCGCCGAGCGCCCCCTCGAGCTCAGGGGCGCTGAGGGGGCGAGGGGGGCTCACGGCGGTCTCTCCTGCGCTGGCGGCGCGGACTCAGTAGCGGTAGTGCTCGGGCTTGTAGGGGCCCTCCGCCTGCACGCCGATGTAGCTCGCCTGCGGCGCGCTCAGGGCGGTGAGGCGCGCGCCGAACTTGTCGAGGTGCAGGCGCGCCACCTTCTCGTCGAGGTGCTTGGGCAGCGTGGTGACGGTGGGCTTGCGCCCCGCGGGCTTGGCCACCATGTTGTCGCCGTACTCCTCGGCGCGCGCGTGCAGCTCGAGCTGCGCGATGGTCTGGTTGGTGAACGAGGCGCTCATGATGAGCGACGGGTGCCCCGTGGCGCAGCCGAGGTTCACCAGGCGCCCCTTGGCGAGGATGATGATGCTGTGCGGGCCGCCGGCGGGGCCGTGGGTGCTCTTGAGGAAGCGGTACTCGTCCACCTCCGCCTTGATGTTGATGTGCTCCACCTCGCCCTGCGCCACCAGGCGCTCGAGCCCCGCCATGTCGATCTCGTTGTCGAAGTGGCCGATGTTGCACACGATGGCGTTGTGCTTCATGCGCGCCATGTGGTCCACGGTGATGATGTTGAAGTTGCCCGTGGCGGTCACATACATGTCAAAGTTGGCGGCGAGGGCGTCCTCCACCGTGATCACGTCGATGCCCATCATGCACGCCTGGAGGGCGCAGATGGGGTCCACCTCGGTGATGGCCACGCGGGCGTTCTGGCCCTGCAGCGACTGCACCGAGCCCTTGCCCACGTCGCCGTAGCCGCACACCAGCGCGCGCTTGCCGCTGATGAGGAAGTCCGTGGCGCGCATGATGGCGTCCACGAGGCTGTGGCGGCAGCCGTACACGTTGTCGAACTTGGACTTGGTCACGCTGTCGTTGACGTTGATGCCCGGGAACAGGAGCGTCCCCGCCGCCACGCGCTCCACGAGGCGGTGCACGCCCGTGGTGGTCTCCTCCGACACGCCGCGGATGTCGCGCGCCATCTCCGTCCAGAAGCGGTCGCCCTTGGCGAGGCGCACGTCGCGCAGGACGGTGAGCACGCACTTGAACTCCTCGTTGTCGGTGCTGCTCGGGTCGGGCAGCTCCCCGCGCGCCTCGAGCTCATGGCCGAGGTGCACCAGGAGGGTGGCGTCGCCGCCGTCGTCGAGAATCAGGTTGGGGCCGCCGTGCCCGGGCCACACGAGCGCCTGCAGCGTACACCACCAGTACTCGGGCAGCGTCTCGCCCTTCCACGCGTACACGGGAACGCCGCTCGGCTGCGCCACGGTGCCGTTGGGGCCCACCACCACGGCGGTGGCGGCGTGGTCCTGGGTGGAGAAGATGT
>VGTA01000644.1 GCA_016874875.1 Deltaproteobacteria bacterium
GCGGGGGGCGACGAGCGCGCTCGGGCGGCGGCCTACACTATAACGCCGCGGCTGCCCCACGGGATTTGAATATATTAAGCGGAGGCGCCGCCGCGCCCTCCCCCCCCGCCCCGCCCCGTCATGCGCGCCGGGAACTCCCGCAGCCCCCACACGACGCCTAGCCGCGCCAGGACCCACAAGCCCCAGTACGACACGTCCACCTGCCGCCACCCGATCCCCGCCCGCGCCGCCGACTCATAGGCGTGGTGGTTGTTGTGCCACCCGGCGCCAAAGCTGAGCACCCCGAGCCACCAGACGTTGCGGCTGTGGTCGCCCGCCTCAAAGGGCGCCGCGCCGCGCCGCCCGTGGGCCACCGAGTTGACCAAAAGCGTCATGTGGAGCGAGAGCAGGGTGGGCAAGATGGCCCCCCACACCGCGGCCGCGAGCCCCCCCGCCCCCCACATCGCAAAAAATAGCGCGTAGGGCGCGAGGTAGTGGTAGCGGTTGAGGAGGAGCAGCTCAGGCGCCTTGAGCCAGTCCCGCACCCACGCCGCGGGGGGCTGGCAGCTCTCGGGGCCCCAGATCCAGCCGGCGTGCGCGTGCCACCATGAGTGAACCAGAGGGGAGTGCGGGTCGCCCTGCTGGTCTGAGCGCTTGTGGTGGTGCCTGTGGTTGGCCGCCCAGGTGAGCGGGCCGCGCTGCCCTGACGAGGCCGCGAGCGCCCCCAGCAGCAGCTGCGCCCCGCGACTCGTCTGAAAGGCGCGGTGCGTGAAGTAGCGGTGGTAGCCGGCCTCGATGGCGAACATCTGAGCCGCGTACACCCCGCACAGCAGCGCGAGCAGGCCGGGGGTGGGGGGGCAGAGGGGGACGAGGAGCAGCCCCGCGTGGGCAAACCAGAAGCGAAACCGCGTGTCAGAGGGGGTGTCGAGCTCAAGCGGGGGAAGGGCGTCCACGGGCGACCCTCACAGCCCGTAGCGGGCAGCGGTGAGCGAGAGGCGGCGCGCCGCCTCGGGGGCGCCCGCGCCCCCCGCGGTGAGCAGGGCCGTCGTGGCGTCCTTGAGCTCCTTGAGCCACGCGCTCAGGCGGGGGTGGGCGGCGAGGGTGAGGGGCAGCAGCGTGAGCTCCTGCCGGAGGCGCGCGCTCACCTGGTCGCGCGTGGACGAGTCGCCGCCGCGCAGCGTGAGGGCGGCGAGCGCCTCGGCGCAGGCGCACACGTACACCACGCGGAGCGCCTCGCCGCCCTCTGGGCGCTGGCTGAGGGCGTCGAGCGCCCGGAGCGCCTCGCTGAGGTTGAGCCCTCTGCCGAGCAGCCCAAAGAGCGACGCGAGGGAGCGCAGGGAGGAGTGCGCGGGGTAGTCCACGTGCGCGCCCTGGAGCAGCGGCGAGAGCTCGTCCCGCAGCGCGTTGAGCGCCGTCACGCTCACGGCCGCGGCGCTCGCGGGGGACCACAGCGCCTCTAGCGCGCTCAGGCGCAGCGCGTGGCTGAGGGGGAAGGGGCGCGCCGCCGCCGGGAGGGCGAGGACGGCATAGCAGGCCGCCTCGCGCGCCTCCTGCGCGCCGCCCTCGCCGCCCTCGCCGCCCTCGCCGCCCTCGCCGCCCTCGCCGCCCGCGAGGTGCGCCCAGGCCGCCTCAAAGCGCCCCCCCAGCCCCTCTAGGTGCGCCAGCTGCTGCGCCACGCGCGCCCGATCCTCTGGGGCCTCAAAGAGCGCCAGCGCCCGCGCGCCGAGGTCCCGCCCATCCGCGAGCAGCGGCGCGAGGTCCTCCCCCCGCAGGCGCGCCTCGGCGCAGCGGTGGCGGCACACGGTCAACCGCAGCCCGAGCGCCTGCGCCTGGAGGTTGACGCGCGGGTGGCGCGACACGAGCTCCCCGCCGTCCACCGCGGACATGAGCGCGCTCAGGTTTTCGTAAAAGACGTCCACCTGGCGCGCGAGCGCCTCCGCCTCGTCGAGCTCAAGGCGATCCACGCAGCTCACCGCCCTGTTGAGCCGCGCGCTCATCAGCGTCGGAATCTCCTCCCAGCGGTCCCGCACGCGCGGCGAGAGCGCCTCGAGCGCCGCGTGGCGCTCCTGCGCGAGCGTGATGCAGCCCCCGTGGTTGGCGTTGGCGAGCCCTAGGCACAGCAGCCTGTAGCGCGCCCAGGCGAGGTCGCCCGCGTCGTCCCCGAGGCGCCGCTCAAGGGGGTCGAGGACGTTGAGCGTGAGGCTCCGCAGGAGCCGCTCCGCCTCCACGTGCGACCGCCGGCGCTGCGTCAGCTCCTCGAGGGCGTGGGTGAGCTCCTGCAGGGCGTTGGCGCGCTGCTGCGAGTGCGCCTCCGCGAGGTCGTCCACGAGGTCCTCGCGCAGCGCCTCTAGCCGCTTCGAGTACTCGCTCTTCAGCGCCCCCGCCCGGTCGCGCCGCAGCGTCAAGAGGAGCGCCTGCGCCAGCGCCCCCCCGCGCGCGAGCTGCGCGGCCTGCTGCTGGGGCTTAAAGGGGTAGAGCTCGTAGTCGAGGGGCGCGAGCAGGTCAAGGAGGTGCGGCTTGAGGCGGGCGCTGATGTTCTTGCAGCTCTTGTATGAGCAGTTGCTCACCAGGTCCACGAACCTCAGCGCCGGGTGCATCTTGCCGCTCGCTAGGCGCAGAGAGCCGATCAGGCGCTTTGCGTGGTTGCTCGGGAGGCCGAGGCCACGCTCAAGCTCCACTTCGATGCTCTGAATGAGCGCGTTGAGGTAGCTGCCCTCCTGAATCAAGACCGGTTTCGCGAGCGCGTGGTCTTCTTGCTCGTCGGGGACGTTGGGGTAGTAGTGCCGAACGCCGTCGATCTCCACGCCGAGGCTCACCCGAGCGCAGACCAGGTGAAACACGACCTCCTCGCCCTCATCGAGGAGCGTCTTATAGAGCTCCACGATGAAGCGCGCGAGCAGTCGCGTGTAGGTC
>VGTA01000645.1 GCA_016874875.1 Deltaproteobacteria bacterium
AGGTTGAGCCAGTCGGCTATGTAGCTCTCCATGGGGGGGCTCCTCGTGGCGGGGGTGGGCGCGGGGGGCGGCGGGGGGGGCGTGTGTGATTGGTCACCGCGAGGGCGCAGGGGCAGAGCCTGCGGGAGGGGGGGCGGAGCCTGCGGGGTGGAGCGGAGCCTACGGGGTTGAGCGTGAGACTGTCAACGCGCCTCCTCACGGCGAGGTGAAGGGGATTAGGTTAAATACTTTTGTTTTTCGTGTGGATAACGGGTGCCTGGCACCTGTTGAGGCGCCTGTTGAGCCTACCTGTTGAGCCTGCCTGTTGTTGTTGAATCAACGGTTGTCGAATCAACAGTTGCGCCTCCCACCGAGGCGGTCATACTGAGCGCCCTCACCGCGCCCCGCCCCCCCCACCGTACCCCGCCATGACCTGCACCCTCCGCCTCATCCTCACCCGCCACGCCCACAGCGCGCTCAACGCCCCCTCCGACCACGAGCGCCCCCTCAGCGACGAGGGGCGCGCGCAGGCGCTCGACCTAGGCGCGCGGCTCGCGGGCTGGCCTCGTGCCTGGCGCCCGCAGGTCATCCTGCTGAGCCCCGCCCTGCGCACCCGCGAGACCCTCGCGCAGCTCCAGGGCGCCTGGCCGCAGCTAGCGGACGCGGAGGTCCGCGAGAGCGGCGCGCTCTACCTCGGCGCCCCCGACGCCTGGCTCGCCGCCCTCGCCGCCCTCGCCCCCCTCGCCCCCCTCGCCGCCCTCGCCCCCCTCGCGCAGGCGCGCACCGTCCTCTGCGTGGGGCACAACCCCGGCCTCTCCGACCTCGCGGGCGCCCTCGCGGGCGACCACCAGAGTCTCAGCGTGGCCGAGGCGGTCGGACTCGTCCTCCGAGCAGAGGGCGCGCAGGAGGGCGCGCAGGAGGGCGCGCGGGAGGGCGCGCGGGAGGGCGCGCGGGCGGGGGGCGCCTGGGGCGGGGCGGCGGGCGGGCGGTGGCGGGTGGCGGGGCGCGCCTGCGGGCGCGCGGAAGGCTAGACTTTCACCGCCGCGGTGCAGTACACACCCGCTGCGCGCCCCCGCGACGCCCCCGCCGCCCCTCACGCCCCCGCGGAGCCCCCCTTGAGCAGCCCTCGCGCCCCCGCCCCCGAGGCCCCCCTCGTCTCCATCGTGATTCCGGTCTACAACGAGGAGGGCATCCTCTCCGCCGCCCTCGCCGACCTCACCGAGAAGCTGCGCGACGTGGACTTCGAGTATGAGGTCATCATCGCCGAGAACGGCTCGAGCGACCGCACCGTGGAGATCGCGCGCGACTTTGGCGCGCGGCACCCCGAGGTGAGCGTCTTCTCCATCGGCGAGCCCAACTACGGCAAGGCGCTCAAGGAGGGCATCCGCCGCGCGCGCGGCGAGGTGGTCATCTGCGACGAGATCGACCTCTGCGACACCCGCTTCTACGCCGTCGCCCTCGAGAAGCTCCTCCACGAGGGCTACGAGTTCGTGGTGGGCAGCAAGCGCGCCGCCGGGGCCCAAGACCGCCGCCCCCTCTACCGGCGCACCGCCACGCAGGTCCTCAACGGCCTCCTGCGGGTCGCCGTGGGCTTTGAGGGCACCGACACCCACGGCCTCAAGGCCTTTAAGCGCGAGGCGATTCTCGACCTCGTAGAGGAGTGCGTGGTGGACCGCGACATGTTCGCCAGCGAGCTCGTGGTGCGCGTCCACCGCGCCAAGCGGCGGTGGCTGGAGGTGCCCATCGAGCTCATCGAGAAGCGCCCCCCCTCGATTCACCTGTTCCGCCGCGTGCCCAACGTCCTCAAGAACATGGTGCGCCTCACCCTGATCATCCGCCTCGGGCGAGACCTCTAGGGCGCACCGTGAGCGCGCGCACGCTCAGCGTGGGCGTCGACATGGACGCCCTCCGCCACTACCTCCGCATCCACGGGCAGGCGGGCGCCGGCGCCGCCGACGAGGGCGGCGTCGAGGGCGCCGTCGACGAGGGCGCCCTCGACGCCGCGTGGGCGGTGGCGCTCGACCGCTTCCTCGAGCTCTTTGGCGCCCTCGGCCTGCCCGCCACCTTCTACTGCGTCGCCGAGGACCTCGCCCGCTCCCCCGCCTGCCGCCCCGCCCTCGCCCGCGCCCTCGCGGCGGGCCACGAGGTGGGCAACCACAGCTGGCGACACCCCTACGCCCTCACCCGCCTCCCGGACCCCGCCCTGCGCGCTGAGGTGCTCGAGGGCAAGCGCCGCCTCGAGGAGGCGCTCAGCGTGGAGGTGGCGGGCTTCCGCGCCCCCGGCTACCACACCTCCCCGCGCGCCCAGCGCGCCGCCCTCGACGCCGGCCACCGCTACGAGAGCAGCGCCTTCCCCTGCGCCCCCTACTATGTCGCCAAGGGGCTCGTGCTCGCCCTCATGCGCCTGCGGGGGCGCCGCAGCGAGAGCATCATGGCCAGCCCGCGCCTGCTGCTCGCCCCCCGCGCCCCCTACCTCGCCTCCCCCGCCGACCCCTACGCCCGCGCCACGGCGGCGGAGGTGGCGGCGGGGGGGGCGCTGCGCCACTTCCCCATCTCCGTGCACGCCGGCGCGCCCCTCATCGGCACCGCCTTCACCGCCCTCGGCCCCCGCCTGAGCGCCCTCCTCTGCGCCGCCGCGCGGCGGCGCCAGGCGCACCTCACGCTCGAGCTGCACGCCGTGGACCTGCTCTCGCTCACCGAGGACGCCCTCGACCCCCGCCTCGCCGCCCAGCCCGACCTGCGCGCCTCCCTCTCGCGCAAGCGCGCCTCCCTCGAGGCCGCCCTCAGCGCCGCCGCCCACGGCGCCGAGCCCCTCACCCTCACCGCCCTCGCCCGCCGACTGGCGTGACGCGGGGCGCGCCCTCCGCCCCGCCTCAGCGCCCCCTCAGCGCCCCCCCTCGCCGCGCCCCCGC
>VGTA01000646.1 GCA_016874875.1 Deltaproteobacteria bacterium
GGGGCGGGCGCCGCGGCGGGCGCGGTGCGGCTTGCTCAAAGCGGCGCTGAGGGCTATCAAGAGCCTGCCACACGCCGCGTCACGCTCAAGCGCCAAACGCGCGCGGCGCCGCGGCGCCCCCAAGGAGCCTCTATGATTCCCTCCACCCCCGCGCGCCCCTATGAGGGCCAGCGCGCCCTCGTCACGGGCGCCACCAGCGGCATCGGGCGCGCCACCGCGCGCCTCCTCGCCGCGCAGGGCGCCGCCGTGGCGCTCACGGGGCGCGACGCCCACGCGCTCGCCGCGCTCCTCGCGGAGCTCACCGCCGCCGGCGCCCGCGCCGTGGCACTCCCCGCCGACCTCACCGACGCCGCCGCCCGCGCCGCCCTCGTCGCCGACGCCCTCGCCGCCCTCGGGGGCCTCGACCTGCTCGTGAACGCCGCCGGCGTCATCGCCAGCGCCCCCCTCGAGGGCACCAGCCTCGACCTCTGGCGCGACATGCTCGAGCTCAACGCCACCGCCCCCCTCCACCTGATGCAGCTCTGCGCCCCGGCGCTCAAGGCGCGCGAGGGGGCGGTGGTGAACGTCTCGAGCGTCTCGGGGCAGCGCGCCTTCCCCGGCGTGCTCGCCTACTGCGCGAGCAAGGCCGCCCTCGACCAGCTCACCCGCTGCGCCGCCCTCGACCTCGCCCCCCACCGCGTGCGCGTCAACGCCGTCTGCCCCGGCGTCGTCGTCACGGAGCTCCACAAGCGCGGCGGCATGAGCGACGAGGCCTACGCCGCCTTCCTCGCCCGCGGCCAGACCACCCACCCCCTCGGGCGCGTGGGCGACGCTGACGAGGTGGCCGCCCTCATCGCCTTCCTCGGCTCGCGCGCCGCCGGCTGGGTCACCGGCGTCACGCTCCCCATCGACGGCGGGCGCCACCTCACCTGCGCGCGCTGACCCCCCGCGCACTGGAGCGCCTCCCCCCATGCACACCCACGAGCTCACCGTCCGCATGCACCACACCGACGCCGCCGGCGTGGTCTTCTTTGCGCAGTTCTTTATGATGGCCCACGAGGCCTACGAGGCCGCCCTCGAGGCGCGCGGCGCCCCCCTCGGCGCCTGGCTCCGCGAGGCGCCCGCCCCCCTCGTCCACACCGAGGCCGACTACCTCAAGCCCCTCCGCCTGAGCGACCGCGTGCGGGTCTGCCTGGGCGTGGAGCGCCTCGGCGGGCGCTCCTTCACGGTGTCGTACGCCGTGTACGCGCAGCGCGAGGGCGGCTGGGAGCTGGCGGCGCGCCTCAGGTCCGTGCACGTGGTGGTCGCGCCGGGCATCGGCGCCGCGCGCGCGCTGCCCCCCTGGCTGCGCGACGCGCTCAGCGCGATCGGCCCCCCCGAGGGCGACGCCCCCGCCGCCCCCCTCCCCCCCCGCGAGCCCTGAGGCGGCGCGCATGCTCTACTGGCTCCTCCTCCTCACCCTCCTCGGCGCCGCCGCCCGCCTCAGCCAGCCTGAGCTGGCGCGCTGGCTCCGCGACCTCCTCGCGCGGCGCCTCGCGGCGCGCCTGCCCGCGCGCCTCGGGGGCGCGCGCCTCGGGGGGGCGGGCGAGGGCGGCTGGTCGGGCTCCCTCGCCCCCGCCGCCCCCCCCCTGCGGCGCTACGAGCACCCCGACGACCTCAGCGCCCTCGACGCCCTCGCCGCCCCCCACGCCGCCCTCGCCGACGAGGTGGAGCGCTGGGCGGCCCGCGTCGCCCTCCGCGCCGCGCGCCGCGCCCCCGCCCTCAGCCCCCGCCTCACCGCCGCCGCCGCCCTCGCCTGCGAGCTCGCCGAGCGGGGGCAGCCCGCCCTGCGCGCCGCCGACCTGCGCTTCCTCTGCGAGCACGTGGGCCTCGCCGGCGAGCCCCCCGCCGTCACGCTGCGCGCCGTGGACCCCAGCGCGCCGCCGGCGCTCATCCCCGCGCTCCTCGAGGACGCCCTCGCCGCCGCCGTCCTGTCCGCCGCGCCGCGCGTGGAGCTCGGCGTCGCCTCCCTCACGGCGCCGAGCGGCGCGCGGTGGGTGGCGCTCCTCGCGCGCGGCGTCCGCTGCCTCACCTCGCCGCTGCCCAAGCAGCTCGCGGGGGCCGTGGGCGCGCAGGGGCGCGGCGAGCTCCTCGAGGGCGCGCGCCTCTCCCTGTGGGTCACCGACCCCGGCGGCCTCGCGCGGCGCGCCCCGCTCACCCAGCGCGGCGCGAGCTTCTCGTGGGCGCTCAGCGGCCTCGCCCGGGGCGCCCACGCCGTGGAGCTGTCGGCGCAGGGCGCCGCCGGCCCCGTCGTCGTGCTGCGCTTCACCCTCCACCAGGGCGCCGCGCCCCCCGCCGAGCACGCCCTGCGCGCCCCCGCCGCGCCCCCCTGGGCCCCCCTCGGCGCCCGCCGCCTCGCCGCGCACGCCCAGCGCGCGCGCGCCCTCGCCGGCCTGCGCCCCCTCGACCGCAGCGCCCCCCTCGGCGCCCTCGCCGCCGAGCTGCTCGCCGAGGAGGAGCGCGCGCAGGGCGCGGCGGCGCTGAGTCTGCAGGGCGCCCGCGCCCGCCTCGCCGCCCCCCACGCCAGCGCCCTGCTCGCCCTCGAGCGCCTCAGCGGCGTGGACCTCGCCGACCTCGCCGAGCAGCTCCTCTCGTCGCCGCGGCGGCGCGCGCGCCTCCTCGACCCCAACGTCACCCACATCGGCGTGGCGACGCGGCGGGGGGCGGCGGGGGGGCTCGAGGGCCTCTGCCTGCTCTCGGCGCAGCCCGCGCGCCTCAGCCCCGCGCGCGACCTCGCCGAGGCCTACAGGGTGATCCAGGACCACCGCAAGGCGCACGGCGCCCCCCGCCTCCCCGTGGACCCCGCGCTCGGGGAGGTGGCGGAGGAGGTGGCGCGCGCCATCTCGGCGGGCGGCTGCCGCCCCACG
>VGTA01000647.1 GCA_016874875.1 Deltaproteobacteria bacterium
GGCGGGGCGCGCGGCCGGCGCGGGCGCGGGCGCGGGCGCGGGCGCGGGCGCGGGCACCGCCTCGGGGCCCGAGAGGCCAAAGAGGTCGGCGCCCTCCGCGCCCTCCCCCGCGCGCGGCGCGAGGTCCCGGGGCGCCGTCCCGCGCAAAAAGAACTCCGACTCCGCCGCCGAATCCGGCGTCTCCGCGCGCGCGCGCAGGCCGCTCGCCGAGTCCACCTGCACCTCCTCCACCCCGTCCGGCGGCGGCGGCCACGCGCCGAGGTCCACCCCCGCCGCCGCCCACGCCCGCAGCGCCGCCGCCGCGATGGGCGCCGCCGCGCTGCCCCCCGTCTCCTTCTTCCCGAGGGGGCGCGGCGCGTCGTAGCCCACCCACACCCCAAAGACCACGTTGGGCGTCGCACCCACGAACCACACGTCCTTCGCCTCGTTCGACGTCCCCGTCTTGCCCACGGGCTCCCCCGGCGCCTTCTTGAGCGCGTAGCCGCTCCCCGCCACCACCACCTCGCGCAGCAGGCGCGTGGTCAGGAACGCCACCTCCGGCGTGAGCTCCGGGGAGGAGCGCGGCGGGGCGGGCCACGCCACGAGCCCCGCCGCGTCGCTCACCCCCACCACCAGCACCGGGTCGGCGTAGCGCCCCTCCGCCACGAAAGTGGCGTAGGCGTTCGTGAGCTCGAGCAGCGACAGCTCGCTCGAGCCGAGCGCCACCGTGAGGTTGTCGGCGAGCGGCGCGCGCACCCCCGCGCGCTGCGCGAAGTCCTTGACCCGCGCGATCCCCACCGCGTCCGTGAGGCGCACCGCGACGCTGTTGATCGACTTGGCGAGCGCCTGCTTAAAGCTCACCTCGCTGAGGTTGTCGCCGCTGTAGTTCTTGGGCGTCCACCGCCGACCCCCGCCGAGGTCCCACGTCTCCGGCGAGTCGAGCAGGCGGGTGGCGAGGGTGAAGCGGCGGGACTCGAGGGCCGCCCCATAGACAAAGGGCTTGAAGGTGCTGCCGGGCTGCCGGCGCGCCTGCGTGGCGCGGTTGAAGGCGCTCTCCTGGAAGCTCCAGCCCCCCACCATGGCCAGCACCTCGCGCGTGTGCGGGTCGAGCGCCACCAGCGCCGCCTGCGGCAGGTCGAGGTCGGCGCGCATCAGGTCGGGGTGCCGCGCCCCCGCCGGACTCAGCACCACCGTGAACACGTCCCCCGCCTTGGGGGGCGCCTTGAGGCGCCGGAGCCCCTCCTCGTGGAGGAGCGCCTCCCCCACCCCAAAGCGCACCCGCGCCTCGAGGGACTCCCCGGCGCCCTCCACGCCCACCACCAGCCCCTCTAGGCGCTGCCCGAGCGCCGGCGGCTCGCCGCCCAGCTCGCGCGCCTGCGCCCGCGCCCACTGCTCGCGCGCCGCCTCCGTCTTGAGGTGGCGCTTGGGGCCGCTCAGCTTCTGGCGCGCGTCGAGGGCGCGCAGCCCCTCGCGCACCGCCTCCTGCGCCGCGCGCTGCATGTCGAGGCGCAGGGTGCTCTCGAGCCGCAGGCCGCCCCGCTTGAGGCGCTCCGCCCCGAGCGCCTCGCGCACCCGCGCGCCCACCTCCTGCACCCACCACTGCGCGCTGTCGGGGGGGGGCGCGGGGCGGGGCGCCAGCCCGAGGTCGCGGGCGGCGGCGGCGTCGCGCTCGCCCTCGCTGATCATGCCCTTGTCCACCATCTGGCTCAGCACGTAGCGGCGGCGGCGGAGCGCCGACTCGGGGTGGCGGCGGGGGGAGTGGCGCTCCGGGGACTGAATCACCCCGGCGATCACCGCCGCCTCGTGCAGCGCGAGGTCCTTGGCGCGCTTGTCGAAATAGAAGCGCGCCGCCTCCTCCACCCCCTCGCGCCCGTGGCCGAGGTAGATGGTGTTGAGGTACATGTTCAGAATCTGGTCCTTGCTCATGCGCTGCTCAAGGCGGCGGGTGAGGAGCACCTCCTTGACCTTGCGCGCGAGCGTCTTCTCTTGGGAGAGCAGGACGTTCTTGACCGTCTGCTGCGTGATGGTGCTGCCGCTGCCCTTGAGCTTGCCGGCGCGCAGGCTGTTGTAGAGGGCGCGCAGCATGCCCCAGGGGTCGAGGCCCTCGTGCTTGTAGAAGTCGGCGTCCTCGGCGGCGAGGACGGCGTTGATGAGGTGGGGCGACACCTCGCTGAGCGGCACGAGCGTGCGCCGCGACTCAAAGAAGACGCCGAGCTCGGCGCCGCGCTGGTCAAAGACGCGGCTCATCTGCGCGGGGGCGTAGTCGTCCACGCGCTCAAAGGTGGGCAGGTCGCGCCCGTAGCGCCACGCCAGCCCGGCGAGGCCGGCGCCGGCGAGGAGGGGGCCGGCGAGGGCGAGGAGGAGGAGGCGGCGGAGCCAGCGCCGCGGGCGGGGGGCGCTCGGGGGGGGGGGCGTGGGGGCGCGCGCGGGTCGTGGCAAGGGGCTGCTCCTGTGGGCGCGCGCCGCGCGCGCCCTCTCGTGTCGCCCCTCTCCTCTAGCACATTGAGAGTTGAGGATCGCACGAAAATCCTCCTATACTCAGGCGCGCCCGCAGGTCCGCGCGCCCGCCCCCGCCCCAAACCCCGCCCCCCGACGCCGCAGAGGGAGCCCCATGAAGCTCACATGCCCCCAGTGCCAAACAGCCATGCAGCTCGACCCTGTGGCGATCCCTGAGGAGGGCGCGCAGGTGGAGTGCTACAGCTGCCTCCACACCTTCGCCATCGGCGGCGCGGCGGGGGCGCCGCCGGCGCCGGCCCCCGTGGGCGCCGGCGGCTTTGACGTGGATTTCGCCGCCATCCCCGCCGCCCCCGCCGCGCAGGCCGCCCCGCGCCCGGTGGACGTGGGCGCCGCGCTCTTTGGCGGCGACGCCGGCTTCGGCTTCGACATGAGCGCCCCCCCCGCC
>VGTA01000648.1 GCA_016874875.1 Deltaproteobacteria bacterium
GGGGGGGGGGGGGGGGCGCGTGTCGCTGTCGCGGGTGGCCATGCACATGCATGACACGTGGGGGCGGGCGCTGGCGAACTGCGCGGTGGGGCTCGAGGCGGGGGTGCGCGTCTTTGACGCGAGCGTGGGCGGGCTCGGCGGCTGTCCGTACGCGCCGGGGGCGAGCGGGAACCTGGCGACGGAGGATTTGGTGTCGATGCTGTCGCTGATGGGGTTCGAGACGGGGGTGGACTGGGGGCGCCTGGTGGCGGCGGGGCGCTTGGCGCAGGAGCTGGTGGGGCGCGAGCTGCCGAGCAGGGCGCTGCGGGCGGCGCTGGCGGGGGGGTGAGCGGGGGCGCATGTCACGCCAGGCGCGGGGCAGCCCATGCCCCTGAAGCCCCGTGACACACGCCCCCCGAAAGAAACCCCTCACCGCCCGTGTCTACAGGGTCAGCGCCCCCCACCGCGCCCCCCCTCACCCCAGGAGCCGCCATGCGCGACCCACTCCCTCGCATCGAGATCCTCCCCCTCCGCCGCGCCGCCCTCGAAGGCCACCCCAACGCCCTCGAGCTGCTCATCCAGGTCATCGCCCCCCCCCTCCCCGCCGACCACAAGCCCAAGCCCCTCGCCCTCGCCCTCGTCATCGACCGCTCCGGCTCCATGAACGGCGCCCCTCTCGACGAGGCCAAGCGCTGCGCGGAGCTCGTGCGGAGCCGGCTCGGCGCGGGGGACCGGGTGGCGCTCGTGGACTACAGCGACGAGGCGCGCCTCGTCCTCGGCCTCAACGCGCCCAGCGCGCAGACCTTCCGCGACGCCCTCGAGGGCGTGGTCGCCAGCGGCCAGACCAACCTGATGGGCGGCTGGGAGCTCGCCGCGGAGCTGCTGCGCGAGGGCGCTGAGGGCTGCGACGTGCGCCGCGTGATGCTCTTGTCGGACGGGCGGCTCAACTCGGGCGTCACGCAGCCTCAGGTGATCAGGGCGCGCTGCGAGGCCCTGCTGCGCCAGGGCGTGAGCACCTCCACCTACGGCCTCGGCGTGGATTTTGACGAGAAGGTCATGCGCCTGATGGCGGAGGTGGGCGGCGGGCGCGCGCGCTACGGCGAGCGCGTGGAGGACCTTATGGAGCCCTTTGTGGAGGAGCTCGACCTGCTCACCCAGCTCTACGCCACCCGCCTTACGCTCAAGGTCACCCCGGCGCCGGGGGTGACGCTCTCGTGCGCGAACGGGCTGCCCGCGGCGGAGGGCGGCGGGCTCATTCTCCCCGACGTCGCCTATGGGGCGCAGGTGTGGGCGGGCTTCACGGGGACCGCTAGCGCGGAGGCGCTGCGGAGCGGCGCGCCCCTCGTGCGCGTTGAGCTGCTGGGGGGCGCGGCGGAGGGCGCGGGGGTGCGCGCGGAGGCGTCTCTCTCGCTCCCCCTCTTGGGCCCCGCCGCCTTTGAGGCGGTCGCCAAGGACCCCCTCGTGGAGAAGTACCTCAGCGAGCTCAATGTGTCGGAGCTCCGCGACCAGGCGGCGGAGGCGGCGGAGAGGCGTGACTGGGCCACGGTGGAGCGCCTCGTGCAGCAGATGCGCGCCCTCCCCTCCACGGAGTGGCTCGCGCGCCAGATCCTTGAGCTCGAGCGGTTCACCCGTCTCCGTGAGCGCGAGCTGATGATGAAGGAGTCTCGCATGAGCTCTAGCTCGGCGCGCTTCTCGAATCAGTCGGGGGCGCGCGGGTATATGTCGGGGGAGGGCGAGAAGCTGTACCTGAGCAAGAAGCACCGCTTCGGGCGCGCCTTGGAGGAGGGGCGCACCCCGCCTCAGCCCTTGAGCCCTCCGGAGGGCGACGGGGGGGCTAGGGAGGGCGGTGGTCAGGGCGGGCGGCAGTAGCGCGCGGCAGTAGCGCGCGGCAGTAGCGCGCGGCAGTAGCGCGCTGCGCTGTTGCCCCCGCGCCTCACGGCGCGGCGGAGCGGGCGCTCCTCAACCTCTTCGTCAACGTCCGCCTGCACGCCGGGGCCCGCCGCGTGCGGGGGCGCTCCGCCACCTCGAGTGACTCTAGTCGCGCGGGACGGCGTCTCAGCTCAAGGGCACCGCACATCCTCCCTCAGCCACCGATTCCCGTTCAGCGTCAGCGAATCCGCGGAGGCGCTCACCTCAAACTCGCTCACCTCCCCGCTCGCCCAGCGCACGCTCAGCGTCTGCCCGCGCACCGCCCACCGCCCGTCCCCCCCCGCCCGCGCCGCCCCCGAGCCGAGCTGGCTGACGCTGCTGGCGTCAAAGGAGCGAAAGACACGCCCGTCCGCGCACAGCGTCAGCGTCTCGCGCTCTGAGTAGCCGGAGGAGGTGTGAAAGCGGTTGAGGCGCTTGTCCGCGAGGGCGGCGGCGAGGGGGCCGGCGGGGGCGGCGCCGGCGGGGGCGGCGCTGGCGGGGGCGGCGCTGGCGGGGGCGGCCTTGAGGGGCTTGACGCTCTGCGCGAGCTCGCGCGCCGCGCGCTCGCAGGCGTCGAGGGGCGCCGTGGTGCACACCGCGACCACCACCGCCGGGGCGCGCCCCTTGACCGGGCGCGCGATGATGTAGGCCTTGAGGGCGTCGAGGCCGGGGACTCCGAAGGGGCCCTCCAGGGCGCCGCCGGGGCCCTCCTTGAGCGGGGCGGCGGGGGTGAGGGTGACCCCCTCCGCGATCTGCGAGCCGCGCTCGAGCTCCGCGCGCAGCTCGGTGAGCGGGGCGGGGCTGGGGGTGAGAATCACCTGCAGCCCCTCGCCCCGCGCGGCGATGAAGCCAGGGCCGCCGCTCGGCAGGCTCCCGGTCCAGCCGGCGGGCAGCGTGAAGCGCATGCCGGCCTCGGCGCTCTCGAGCGTCTCGGGGCCGACGTAGGGGGTGTCGGGGGTGAGCGGGCGGGCGGCGGCGGGGGGGCTC
>VGTA01000649.1 GCA_016874875.1 Deltaproteobacteria bacterium
GGCGGGGGCGGCGGCGGGGGCGGGGAAGGCAGAGCTGCGGGCGGCGCTGCGGGCGGCGCGGCGCGCCCTGGGGGGGGAGGCGCGCGCGGCGGCGGAGGCGGCGGTCTGCGCTCACCTCCTCGCGGCGCCCGCCCTGCGCGCGGCGCGGGCGGTGGGCTGCTACGCGGCCTTTGACGGCGAGGTGGACCTCGCCGCCCTCTACGCGCAGCTCGCGGCGCTCCCGCGCCCGCCGCGGCTCGCCTTCCCCGTCCACGCGCCCGGCGAGCCGCTGCGGTTCTTTGAGGCGCTGGCGTGGCGGGCGCGCGCGGGCTCCTACGCGCGCCCCGTGGGCCCCGAGGTGCCCCTCGCGGCGCTCGACGCGCTCTTGGTGCCCGGGGTGGGTTTTAGCCCCTCCGGGGCGCGCCTGGGGCTCGGCGGGGGCTTCTATGACCGCACGCTGGCGGCGACTCCTCAGCGCACTAGCGCGCCGTTGACTTTTGGTGTAGCGTTCTCTCTCCAAATCACCGAGGGGCTCCCCGTGGACCCGTGGGACCTGCGGGTCGCGGCCCTGGTGACGGAGCTGGGGTGGGCGCTGAGGCCCGCCCCACTCCCGAACGCGCCCACGGGGCGCTCCCCGATCTGAAGTCTCTGCAGGGTTGATGACACATGAAGCACACGCGGCGCGGCCGGTCGGGGCGGGGGGGCACATGAGCTGGGAGCTCTTGGTGTGGCTGGTCACCGGTGTGGCGGGGGGCGCGCTCCTCGCGCGCCGCCTCACGCCCCCGGTGGAGCAGACGGAGGCGTTCAAGCGCGCGCGCGAGGAGGGCGAGGAGCGCCTCAGGGCGCTCGAGGCGGCGGCGCTCGCTGAGCACAAGGAGCGCGAGCGCGAGCAGGCGGCGGCGGCGCGCCGGGCGGAGGAGGAGCGCAAGGAGGCGCTCAAGCGCCGCGAGGCGAAGCTGGCGGAGCGCGAGCGCTCGCTCGAGCAGCGCGACCAGGAGATGTCGCGCCGCGACCGCGAGCTGAGCCGCCGCGAGAAGGAGCAGCTCCGCCGCGACAAGCAGCTCGAGGCGCAGGAGGCCAAGGCGCTCGAGGACCTCGCCGCCGCTGAGCGCGAGCTCGAGACGCGGGCGTCGCTGACGCGCGACGAGGCGCGCGCGCTGCTGGTGGCCGAGATCGAGGAGCGCGCCAAGCGCGAGAGCGTGGAGCGCATCCGGCGCGTGGAGGACGCGGCGCGCGAGCTGGCGGAGGAGGAGGCGCGCAAGCTCATCTGTCAGGCGGTGCAGCGCTACGCGGGGGAGCACGTGGCGGAGCACAGCACGGTGGCGGTGCCCATCCGCGAGGACCAGACGGGCAAGATCATCGGGCGCGAGGGGCGCAACATCCGCGCCTTTAGCCAGCTGTCGGGCTGCGACGTGCTGATCGACGAGACGCCGGGGAGCGTGGTGATCTCGTGCTTCAACCCCATCCGCCGCGAGGTGGCCAAGCGGACTCTCGAGCGCCTGCTGCTCGACGGGCGCGTCAACATCGCGCGCATCGAGGACGCCCTGCGCCGCTCCGAGGCGGAGGTGGAGCAGCTCGCGCGCCAGTACGGGGAGAGCGCGGCGCTCGAGCTCGAGCTGAGCGGGCTGCACCCGGAGCTGCTGCGCCTGCTCGGGCGCCTGCACTACACGTCGAGTTTCGCGCAGAACGCCCTGCAGCACTCGGTGGAGGTGGGGGCGATCGCGGGGATGCTGGCGGCGGAGCTGGGGCTTAACGCCAAGCTGGCGCGCCGCGCGGGGCTGCTCCACGACATCGGTAAGGCTGCGGACCAGCTGGTGGAGGGCGACCACGCGGAGGCGGGGGCGGCGCTGTGCAAGAAGTACGGCGAGCCGCCGGCGGTGGTGTCGGCGGTGGCGTCTCACCACGACGAGGAGGCGCAGGACTCGGTGCTGTCGCAGGTGGTGGCCGCCGCCAACGCCCTGAGCGCCGCCCGCCCCGGCGCCCGCCGCCCGGCGCTGGCGGCGCAGATCAAGCGCGTGGAGGAGCTCGAGGAGCTGGTGGGGGAGCTCGAGGAGGTGGAGCGCTGCTATGCGTTTAAGGCGGGGGCGGAGCTGCGCGTGGTGGTGGACAACGCTAAGGTGGACGACACGGGGGCGACGCTCCTGGCGCGCGAGATCGCGCGCAAGATCGAGGAGGAGATGTCGCTGACGCAGGACGTGCGCGTGGTGGTGATTCGCCCAACGCGCGTGGTGAGCTACGCGCGCTAGTCGGCGTCGCGGCAGGCGCTCGCCCACGCCTCCGCCTGCTCAAGGGGCGCCTCGAGGACGCGCTTGGAGACGTCAAAGCTGAAGCCCTTGCGGGCGAGGGCGGCGAGCTGTTTTTGGCGCGCGGGGTAGTCGAGTCCCTGAGGCCCCCACGGGCCGAGGCGGCGCTTCTGGGCGGCGCGGGCGGCGCTCCTGAGCTGGTCCTCTTGGGGGTCCACGTCCTCCTCGCGCTCCTCGAACGCGCGCTTGACCGCGTCGGCGGGCAGCCCCTTGAGCGAGAGCTTCTGCTTGATCATCGCCGCGGCGAGTCCCTGGCGGCGGTAGGCGGCGAGGAGGGCGCGGGCGAGCGCGTCGTCGTTGACGCCGCCGGCGGCGCGAGCGTACTCCACCGCCTCGTTGATCCAGCGGGCGTGCTCGTGCGGGTCGTCGCTGGCGAGGGACTCCGCGTCCCGCAGCTTCTGCTTGAGGACGCGCCTGAGGTTGGCCTCGCTTGAGGAGAAGCGCCCGAGGTAGCGCAGGCAGGAGTCCCGCAGCCAGGCGCCGTCGATGGGCGGGCGGGCGCGCCGCTCGCGGGGGGGGCGGGCGGCGTCGGCGGGGCGGGCGTCGGCGGGACTGGCGTCGGCGGGGCGGGCGGCGGCGGGGCGG
>VGTA01000650.1 GCA_016874875.1 Deltaproteobacteria bacterium
CCAGACGCCCCCGCCCCGCCAGACGCCCCCGCCCCGCTGCCGCCCCACGTCAAGGCGCTCGCGGAGGTGGACGCCGAGGAGCTCTTCGCCCGGTGGGCGCGCGAGGACGCGCCGCGCGCCGCCGCCGGGGCGCGCGAGCGCCCCCCGGCGCTCCTCGGGCTCGTGTTCGCGCTCTCGTGCTTCCTGATGTATCAGACGTGGCCGGCGATGGAGGCGCTCTTGCGCGCGGAGGAGTCGAGCGACTGCGGCGCGCTGCACGAGCGCCCGCTGGCGCGGGCGCGAGGGGAGCAGGTGCGCCCCTTTCGGCACCTCGAGCGCTGCGCCCTCGAGGCGGTGGTGCAGCACATGAGTCTGTTCGCCATCGGGCAGCAGGAGGACGCCGACGCGGAGACGGAGCAGGGGCGCATGCGCGGGGTGAGCTTCGTGACCAAGCTCAGCGGGGAGAACGTGTTTGTGATCTTGCCGGCGCAAGAGGAGTGGGTGCACGCCTACAGGCTCAAGCACGGCAGCCTCTTTGGGCTGGAGTTTAAGGCGCGGGGGCTCATGGTGCACCCGCGCGAGGAGCCGGTCTACCAGCGCCTCGCGGAGCAAGTCCGGCGCAACTTCCTGGTGCCCGAGGAGGAGGACCTGTGGCTGTTTGACGTGGCGTACTCGCCGTGGGACCACAAGATGCCGCTGCTGACGTTCGCGCTCAGCCCCCTCATCGCCCTCACGGCGCTCTTTGGGCTCCGCCGCTCGCTGGCGCAGCGCGCGCGGGCGGCGGGGGCGCTGGCGCTGGGGCTGGGGGCGGGGCTGGGGGCGGCGCTGGGGGGGGCGGCGGAGGCGCGGGCGGAGGCGCGGGCGGAGGCGCGGGCGGAGGGCGGCGCGCCCTTCTTGTGGGAGGCGCGCTGCCCGCAGGGGCGCGCGACGCTGCTCGGGACGATGCACCTGCCCGACGAGCGCTTCGCGCGCCTCCCCCCCGCCCTCGAGGCCGCCATCGCCGCGAGCGGGGGCGTGTATGGGGAGCTCGATCTGCGTGACAAGCAGGCGCTCCTGCCCAAGATGATGGCGCGGCTGACGCTCCCGGCGGGGGAGACGCTCGAGGGGCGCCTAGGCGCCGAGGGCTACGCGGCGCTCGCTGCCTACCTAGAGGCCAAGCGCCTCGGCCCCGCCCTCGCGGGCATGAGCGGCTTCCACCCGAGTCTGGTGGAGATGACGCTGCCGCTGCTCGACGTGATGGCGCGCATGCGCCCAGGCGCCGTCGTGCTCGACGAGGTGGTGCAGGAGCGCGCCGCCGCCCTCGGCCGCCCCGTGGGGGGGGTGGAGACGGTGGATGAGCAGCTCGACGCCCTGCTGGGCATGACCGACGCGGAGGCGGCGGAGGCGCTGCTCCACACCACGCGCGAGCTCCACGGCAAGCTGCGCCGCGGCGAGGACCCCCTCGCGCCGCTCGTGGAGGCGTACTTCAGCGGCGACGCGGGGCGCCTCAGCGCGGTGATGGCGGCGGAGACGGCGCGCGCCACGCCGGCGCAGCGCAGGACCCTCGACGCCCTCCTCCACCGGCGCAACGCGCGGATGTCGGCGCGCCTCCTCGCCCTCTTGAGTCCGGCGGCGCCCAAGGTGTTTGCCTTTGGGGTGGCGCACTTTGTGATCGAGGACGCGCACACCCGCAGCGTTGTAGCATCTCTACGGGAGGCGGGGTGCGCCGTGGAGCGCCTAGGGGGCCCCTCGCCCTCGCCCTCGCCCTCGCCCTCGCCCTCACCCTCGCCCCCCTCTCAAGGAGCCGCCCATGACGCCGCCCGTTAAGATGTACACCACGCCGCTCTGCGGCTACTGCGTGATGGCCAAGCGCCTCTTGAGCAGCCGCGCCATCCCCTTTGAGGAGATCGACGTGGCGGGCAACACGGAGCTGCGCCATTGGCTCGTGGAGACGACCGGCTTCCGCACCGTGCCGCAGATCTTTATCCACGGGCGCCCTATCGGCGGCTTCACCGACCTCAGCGCGCTCGACAAGCAGGGGGTGCTGATGAAGATGGTGGCGGAGGGCGGGGAGGGGGACGCCTGAACCTCGTGAGCCTCGTGAGCCTCGTGAGGCGCGCGGCGTGGGGGACGCGCGCGGCGCGCTCGGCGCTCTTAGGCGTCTCGGCGCTCTTAGGCGTCCCGGCGCTGTGCGGGGCGGAGGCGGGAGCGGGCGGGGAGGGCGCGGCGGGGGGGGGCTGGCGGCTGCTGTGCGTGGCGGGGCGCGGCGAGGACCCCGCCGGCGCGCCCGACCCCGTCCCCGAGCTGCTCTGGCGGGGGCTGGCGGCGCCCTCAGAGGCGGCGGAGGCGCGCGGGGGAGGGTGGTGGGCGCGCGGCGCGCCCCTCGACGAGGGGCCCGGGGAGGGGGCGCGCTGCTACGCGCACCTGTCGCTCGCCCGCCCGCTGCGCGGCGCGCTCTGGGTGGAGTCGACGCACCCGCCGTGGCTGTGGGCGGACGGGGTCCCCGTGGCGCTCCACGCGGCGCCGGCGGCGGGGGGCAGGGCGCGCGCGTGGCGCCTCGCCCTCCCGGCGGAGGCGCGCGCGCTCACGCTCCGCCTCGACGCGCGCTGGGGCGCCCCCGCCTGGCGCCTCACCGCCGCCGAGCTCCCCCTTGCCGCCAGCCCCGCCTCCGCCCCCGCCCCCGCCCTCCCGCTCCTCTCCGCCGTCCCGCGCACCTGGGCGGAGGCGGCGAGCCCCTACGAGCGCGCCTGGGAGGCGGAACGCCTGATGGGGCCGCCTGAGGCGCGCCCAGTGGAGCTGAGTCGCCTCCTCGCCCCGCGCCTCGTGGCGCTCCCCGCCGACGCCGCCGAGGGCGGGGGGGGGGCTGAGGGCGGGGGGGGGGGGGGGGGGGGGGGGGGGGGG
>VGTA01000651.1 GCA_016874875.1 Deltaproteobacteria bacterium
CCACGCCCATGACCTGTGGCTCCTCAGCGACGAGGTGTGGTCAGAGATCACCTACGAGGCCCCCCAGGCGCCCACCGCCGCCGACCCCGACGCCGCCCCGCGCACGGTGACCGTGGGCGGATTCTCCAAGACCTACGGGCTCGCCGGGCTGCGCGTGGGCTACCTGCACGCGCCCGACGACGCCACGTTCGCCCGCCTGCTCGCCGCCTCCGAGGCCCCCTACACCGCCTACGGCGCCGCCACGCTCTCGCAGGTGGCGGCGGAGGCGGGGCTGCGCGAGGGCGAGGGGTGGCTGCGCGCGTTCCTCGACCACCTCCGCGCCCAGCGCGATCACGCCGCCTGCCGCCTCGGCGCGCTGCCGGGGCTGCGCTGTGATCGCCCGCAGGCCACCTACCTGCTGAGTCCCTACGTCGTCCGCGGCCCCGGCGAGGACCCGCTCCTCGCCCGCCACACGTCGGATTCCCTAGCCGCCTCGATTCTGGCGGAGGCGCGCGTGGCGCTCGTGCCGGGCAGCCCGCGCTTCTTTGGGGCGGGGGCGGAGGGGCTGGTCCGCCTCTCGTTCGCCACGAGCCGCGGGCTCCTCGATGAGGCGCTGGGGCGCATCGAGGGGGCGTGGGGGCGGGTCTTGGGGCGGGGGGGCGCGCCCTAGCGCTCGCCGAGCGCCCTCAGCGCCTCATACGCAGCCTCGCGCCACAGCGTGGTCAGCTCGCCGCTGGCGCTGTTGGTCTCCTCGTAGTGGTCGCCTGGGGCGTTGAGCTGAAAGTCGTACTCGGGGATGAGGTAGCCGAGGAAGTCGAGCCCCAGCCCAATAAAGAAGGGGCGGGGGCCGGCGAGGTCGTAGGCGTAGGGCGGGGCGGGGGCGCGGGTGAAGTCGGGCGGGTTGACCTGCGTGGGGCTCACCACCTCCCCCCGCTCGTCGCCGAGGGTGGGCGCCTGCGCGCTCGGGCGGCCAGGGTAGCCCCCCACGAGCAGCTCGGGGAAGGGCTCGCCGGGCGCGGTGAACAGCGTGACGTCGCCGATTCGGACCGCCGCCACCTCGCTCATCACGCGCGGCAGGGCGGGGGTGAAGCTCAGGCCGCCCTGGAAGACGGCGTTGTAGATGTCGCGCGAGAACAGGCGCAGCGCGAAGCCGCCGAGCAGGAACGTGGGGTTGGTGACGGGCACGAGCAGCCGCCGCCGCGCAAAGGAGAGCGCGCCGCCCTCGGCGGCGAGGGCGGGCGCGAGGGCGGGCGTGAGGGCGCCGCGCGCGCGCAGGGCGATGGTCGCCAGGCGCTGCCCGATGGCGTCCGCCTTGTCAAAGCCCTCCGCGCGCACCTCCTCCCCCGAGTAGCGCCGCGCCGCCCCCCCCCGCGGCGTCATCAGCCCGCCCACCGCCCCCGCCGACACCCACGCCACCCCGCCGAAGCCCTCGAGGGCGGGGAGCGGCGCGGCGCCCGCCAGCGGCTCCCCCGCGGCGGTCGTGGGCGCCGTGGCGGGCAGCCCTCGCTCGAGGTAGCGGCGCGCGAAGTGCACGTAGTCGGCCGAGAGGTAGGGGTTCTCTGACCAGAGCGCCTCGGGGTGGTTGGCCACGCTCATCAGCGTGGCGATGGTGGGGCCGCCCCCCGCCTCGCGCAGCAGCAGCAGCGGGAGGTTGTCGTCGATGATGTAGGGGGGGCGGGAGTCGTTGACGCCGAGCCCGTCCACCCCCTCGTCGAGGACGGCGGCGAGCGCCTCGGCGGGGCGGAGGGCGGCGAGCGCCTCGCGGACGCCCTGGAGCACCTGCGCGCGCAGGTGCGCCATGTGGCGCGGGTCCACCCCCGTCTTGAGCGGGACGGCGGCGCCCGCGCCGTACTGCCCCACCGTGTCGAAGGACTCGTGGGTGTGCGTGGACGACACGAGCAGCAGGTCCACGCCGAGGCCCTCGACGGCGAGGGCGCGGCGCAGGCGCTCCACCTCGGTGTGGAACAGGCCGAGGGCGTCGAGGACCACGAGGACCACCGTGCGCGCGCCCTGCCGCAGCGCCACCACCTGCGCCTTGAGGTCGTCGTGGGCGAGAGGGGAGGCGCAGCACTCAGGGCGGTCGCAGCCCACGAGCGCCGCGGGGCAGCGCTGGGCGGGGCGCCCGTGGGAGAAGCCGGCGATGAAGGCGCCCTGCGCCTCGCCGTCGCCCTCCCCGTCGTCGGGGGCGCTGTAGCCCTCATCGCCAGGGCACAGCCCGTCGTAGCCGCAGTCGCGCCACAGGGCGCTCGGGGTAGAGAAGGGGGGCGTGAAGTTCATGCGAACCCCGTCGAGTCCGAGCGGCTCAGGCGTCTCAAAGCCCAGCGGCGTGATCGACACCGAGCTCGCCCCCGCCAGCAGCGGCGCCCCCCGCGGCGCCTCGCCGCACCCCGCGCGCCCCCCCTCCCCGGCGCACACCTCGAGGGGGAGGAGGGCGGGGTCGAGCCAGCAGACTCCCTCCTCGCAGCGCTCCTCGGCGCGGCAGTCGTCCTCGGCGTCGCAGGCGCGGCTCATGGGCGCCACGCAGGTGGCGAGGGGCGTGGCGGCGTCGCCGACGCAGGAGTAGCCGCGCGGGCAGGCGGGCTCGAGGCCGCACGGCGGGGCGGGCGGCTCGTCGCCCGCGACAGCGCCCGCGACCGCGCCCGAGCCCGCGCCCGAGCCTGAGCCCGCGACAGCGCCCGCGCCCGATCCGGCGCTGACGCCGGCGGCGGCGCCTGCGGCGACCCCGGCGAGGGGCTCCGCGCCTGAGGACTCATCGGGGGTCGCGGATGAATCGTCACAGGCGGCGAGGGCGGCGAGGGCGGCGAGGGCGGCGAGGGCGGCGAGGGCGGGGCGGGCGGGGCGGGCGGGCGATCTCAGCGGGGGGCTGCTCATGTGTG
>VGTA01000652.1 GCA_016874875.1 Deltaproteobacteria bacterium
GGCGCGCCCAGAGCGCCAAAAACTGCTCGCGGTAGCGAGCGTGGCGGGCGGCGTCGAGGGTCCAGAGCACGAGGGGCGTGCGGGCGCTCGCGCCGTCCTTGAGGCCGAGCCAGTCGCGCCCCCCCGCCCACACCTGCGCGGCGCGCCCGGGGGCGGCGGGGTCGTTGAGGAGGAGGGCGGCGAGGTCGAGGGAGAGGCCGCTGAGCACCTTGACGCGCGCGCCGAGCTGCGCGCGCAGGGCGCTGTCGACGTTGGGGGAGAGGACGCGCACGTCGCAGCCCTGCGCGATGAGGTCGAGGAGGCGGGCGACGAGGGCGGTGGACTGGGTCCGAAACTCCCGCATCAGCAGATAGAGCTCGCCCCCCGCGCCGCAGCCGTCCACCCCCGCCACGAGCCGGTCGCGCGCCGCGGCGCCCACGCGCGTGTAGAGAATCGGCGGCGCGCTGAGCGCCTCCCCCGTCCCCACCCGCGCCCCCTCCGTGAGCCCGCGCCCGGCGCGCACGTCGTCGTCGAGGGCGCCGAGCGCCTCGTAGAGGCCCTGGTCGCTGAGGGCGGTGACGTCGAGGATGTTGTTGGCGTTGGCGAGGTTGGACGTGGCGCTGCCGAGCGTCCACACCGCCCAGGGGGTGGGGGCGGGGGCGCCGGTGCGCGCGTCGCGGCGCGTGACCGACGACAGGGTCACGAAGGCGACGTTGGCGGGGGGGCTAAGGCTGGTGCGGAGGCGTCCGCCGAGCTGGGGCGCGAGGATCTCGGTGAACGTGCGCAGCGAGAGACTCAGGGTGACGGTGAGCACGTGCCGCTCCGCGCTGCTGAGGAGCGCGGCGATGAGGGGGCCCGGGTCCCCGTCCCACGCCGTGAGCAGCACCCGCACCCGCGCCCCGTCCGGCGCCGCGCGCAGCGCCTCGATGAGCGCCTGCCGCGCCGGGAGGGAGCGCGCGGGGTCCACGAGGTCGCCGGTGAAGGCGGTGGCCACCGCCCCGCACGCCACGCTGGGGTGGAAGCCCGGCCAGCACGCCGAGGGCGCGCCGCCCGCCTCCGCCCCCGCCGCGCCCCCCGCCTGCGCCCCCGCCGCGCCCCCCGCCGCGCCCCCCGCCGCGCCCCCCGCCGCGCTCCCCGCCTGCGCCCCCGCCGCGCCCCCCGCCGCGCTCCCCGCCGCGCCGCCCGCCACGCCCCCCGCCGCGCCGCCCGCCTGCGCCCCCGCGGGCGCCTCCACGCCCCCGCGCGCCGCCGGCGGGTCGCCGCCAGGGTCGATGAGGGCGCTGCAGCCGGCGCACGCGAGGACGACGCAGGCGCGCCGCGTCACGCGCACCGCCCACGGGGCGCGCGGGGCGCTCGACGCGCGGGGCGCTCGCCCGGCGAGGGCGGGGGTGCGGGGGGCGCTCATAGGTCGAGAATCCACTCCTTGAGGCGCGCGACGTTGGCGGGCCCGAGAGTGGTGCGCTGGCCGCCGTGGGGCTCGCCGGCGCGCTGGTAGAGGACGCTGTCCTCGTAGGAGCGGGCGCGGACGAGGACGGCGCCCTCGACGGTGGTGGAGGGCTGGTTGAGGACCTTGTCGCGGAAGGGGCGCGCGAGACTCAGCCCCGCCTCCGCGCGCTCGGCGCCGTGGCAGCGGGCGCACTCGGCGTCGAGGAGGGTCTGGAGCTCCTCGTCGCTGGGGGGCGGGTTGCAGTCGTCCGCGCTGTCGCTCACGGCGCAGCCGGAGGGGGCGGCGCCCACCGGGGGCGACAGCAGCTCCTTCTCGCTGGCCTCGCCGGCGATGGTGATCGCCCAGGCGTCGGCGGTCCGGTCGCCGTTGCAGTCGATGGTGGGCTCCACGGCGCTCAGGGCGTCTTGGAGGGTGAGGCTCGCGGCGAGCTGAAAGAGGCGCGCGTCGCGGGGGGTGATGAAGCCGGTGAGCGTGATCTGCGCGCGCTGCCCGGGCTTGGCGTTGAGGCCGAGCTGGGTGTTGAGCGTGAGCACCTGGTAGGAGCAGGTCGCCGTGCCGAGGTAGGGGATGTAGAGCGAGATGATGGCGGGACTCGATGTGTAGCAGTGCTCAAAGACGCCGTTGGCGGAGCAGTCCTGGTAGGTGGGCTGGTAGCGGTACACGGGCAGGTCGCCCCGCGCCGCCACGCTCGACAGCCCCGTTGGCTGCCCCTGGAAGAACGACGCCGACAGCGCCTCATGCGGGTGCTCATAGGTCTGCCCGTACTCCCCCACGGCGGCCACCACGATCAGCTTCCCCTCGTTGATCCAGCGCTGGAGGCTCGCCTGCAGCTCCGCCACGAGCGCCGGCTGCGCGAGGTTGCTCAGGACGCCGCCGTCGGTCACCGACACGCTCGTCACCGACTCGAGGCGGAAGGCGGGCACCTTGAGGCGGCAGGTGAGGGTGGTGGGGTCGCACGCGCCCCACGGGCCGCGCTTCTCGGGGTCCTTGCAGTCGGCGTCGGCGGCGCACTCGTCGCGGCACTGCTCGCTGCAGCCGTCGCCCGGGGCGGCGTTGCCGTCGTCGCACTCCTCGTAGCCCACGTCGCGCGGGTCGAGGTCGGCGCGCAGGGCGCCGTCGCCGCAGGTGGCGGCGCGGCACGAGCTCAGGCAGGCGTCCTGCTCGTCGTCGTTGCCGTCGTCGCACTCCTCGCCGCCCTCCTCCGCGGGCAGGTCGAGGCGCAGGTGCCCGTCGCCGCAGCTGGCGCGGCGGCAGTCGCTCAGGCAGGCGTCCTGCTCGTCGTCGTTGCCGTCATCGCACTCCTCGCCGTCGCCCACCTCGCCGTCGCCGCACACGGGCTCGGCGGGGGGGGCGCCGCCGGAGGGCGGCTCGGGGAGGGGGGCGTCGGCGGGGGGGGCGGCGGGCTCCGAGGTGGGCTCGGGGGAGG
>VGTA01000653.1 GCA_016874875.1 Deltaproteobacteria bacterium
CAGGGGGGCGCGCAGGGGGGCGCGCAGGGGGGCGCGCAGGGGGGCGCGCAGGGCGGCGCGCAGGGCGACCCGTCCGCCGAGGTGGGCTGGGTGACTCTCACCCTCAGCCCCGCCAGCGCCTTCTACACCCTCAGCGCCACCCCCGCCGTTGAGGTGCAGCTCTACAACGTCTACGGCGAGCCCCTCCCCGCCGCGCGCGCTGAGGTGCGCGTGGAGGGCGGCCTGGGGCGCGTGGAGGGGGGGCGGCTCTCCTTTGAGGCTGAGGGCGAGGGCGCGGTGGTCGCCTGCGCCGGCGACGGCGTGGGGGAGGGCGCGGGCGGCGCCGTGGTGTGCGTCTCGCGCCCCCTGCTGGTGGACGACGCGGCGCCGGCGGTGGTGGTGGAGTGGCCGCCGCGCGGCGCGCAGCTCAGCGCCCTCGACGCGCTCCCGCCGGGCCTCACGCGCCAGCCCCCCGACAACGGCGGCGCGTGGATTCCTGTGGTGGGGCGCGTGGAGGACGGGCAGGGGGAGGTGATCGTGCGCCTCAACGGCGAGGTCATCGAGGTGTCGGGGGGGCGCTTTGAGGCCTTTGTGCCCGCCCGCCTCGGCTACAACCGCGTGGAGGTCACCGTGGACGACCGCGTGCGCGCCGAGGAGGCGCGCGACGCGCGCTGGGTGCTGTGGGCGGAGGGGTACGTGCCCTTTGAGCCGCAGCGCAGCGCCCTGCGGCGGGGCGCGCAGCTCGCCCTCAACCAGGGCTTCCTCGACGCCGACACCCCCGTGGACTGGGGCGCGAGTCCGCTCGTGGTGGGGGAGCTCGCGCAGCTCTTGGAGCTGATGGTGGGGCTCATCGACCCCATGAGTCTCCTCGCCGCCCCCGCCCTCGTCAGCACGCCCGCCTTTAGCCTCTCGGTGACCGACTTCGCCCTCGGCGCCCCCGCGGTGGACGTGGGCTTCACCGACCAGGGCCTCGCGCTCTTTATAGAGTTTGAGGGCGTCACCGTCTCCACCACGGGCGCCGTCACCCTCAGCGGCCAGCGCGTCAGCCTCAACGGCGACATCGCCCTCGGCGTCGCCGTGTTCGCCGAGTTCGCCCTGCAGAGCAGCCCCGGCGTCGCCCTCGACCTCACCGCCACCGGGGCGGGGGTGGCGGTGACGTCGGTGGACGCCTCCTTTGACAACCCGAGCGCCGAGGCGCTCATCGAGGCGCTCGACACCCAGGCGCGCGCCCTGATCAGCGACGCCATCGACGGCGCGCTCAACGAGCTCGTGGCGCGGCAGCTGCCCCCGCTCCTCGAGCAGAGCGTCAACGCCCTCTTTGGCACCATGCGCGCGCTGCCCATCGACATCAACACGGGCCTTGAGGGCCAGCGCCCCCTCTCGCTCACCCTCCACATCACCCCCGCCGAGCTGCTCGTGAGCCGCCGCCAGCGCGCGGCGCTGTGGTGTGACGTGGACGTGACCCACGAGGGCGCGGTGGCGGGGCCCGGCGCGGGCGTGGAGGGCCGCGGCGCCCCCCTCGCGCGCACCAGCGCAGAGCCGCCCGAGGTGGACGCCCCCTTCGCCCTCCACCTGCAGCTCAACGCCCTCAACGCGCTGCTCGCCGAGGTGTGGCGCGGCGGGCTGCTCTCGATGACGCCGCCGCTCCCGCCCGAGACGGCGGCGCTGGTGCGCGAGGCGCGCGTGGTGGGGCTCGCGCCCCCCGTCCTCACCCCCGGCGGCCTCGGCGACCCCTTCCCGCTCTACCTCGAGCTCGGCGCGCTCTCGCTGTCGATCCTCAGCCCCCTCGCCCCCGAGGTGGACGAGTATGAGCTCTTTGCGCGCGTGGGCGCCCACCTCGCCCTCGACGGCGGCGCCTTTGTGATTGAGCTCGAGGAGGTGCCCGAGGTGCGCGCCGCGCTCGCCGTCCGCCGCAACGCCCGCCCCGCGCTCTCGGAGGAGCTCATCGAGCGCGTCGTGAGCGTCTCCGTCTGGCCCGCTCTGAGCGCGGGCGTCGCCGGGCAGATTCGGGTGGGGCTGCAGGAAGTCCCCCTCGCCACGCGCGACTTTGAGGCGCTCGGCGTGTCGCTCCAAAGCGCGCGCGTGAGCCCCTCCTTTGACCCCGATATCCGCGCGCGCCTCGGCTGGGTGACGCTGCGCGGGCTGATCGAGGCGTCGTTCGCGCTGAGCCCCTGAGCGGGCGGCGAGGGCGGCGAGGGCGGCGAGGGCGGCGAGGGCGGCGAGGGCGGCGAGCGCTATGAGTATCTGTACTCATATTCTTGCGATTCTCGTGATCGAATTTGACACATATGTCTGATATTCACTACCTACTGACGGCGGCGCGTCGCGGAGGATGAGCTCGACGCACGAGCGCCGCTTTATATCAGGCTCACATTACGCACATCAGCCAACTCAAGCAGCCACCCCCTCAGCCGCCCGCGCTGAGCGCCCATCACCGCAGCGGTGGGGTTGGGCGCGCGCGGGCGCCCCGCGCGCGCCGCTTGGGTTCATCACGAAAGTCTGGCACACATGCTCAAATCGAACATGCTCAGCACCCTCACCCGCGCTCAGCTAGGGCGGCTCTCGGCGGTGGACCCGCGGCGCTCCGAGCGCCCCGACCCCGATCGCCCTGACCCTGAGCGCCTCAACCCTGAGCGCCTCAACCCTAAGCGCCTCAACCCTAAGCGCCTCGACCCTAAGCGCCTCGACCTTGAGCGCCTCGACCTTGAGCGAATCTTGGGGGCGTGGGCGCGGCGCGAGAGTCAGTTTACGTTCTTGGAGTCCCCTGAGCTCCCCGCGGACCCCGCGGCGGCCACGGCGCTGTGTAACGCCATCTTGGCGGCGGAGCGCCTGTGCGCCGACGTGGAGCGCCTTCAGGCGACGCGCG
>VGTA01000654.1 GCA_016874875.1 Deltaproteobacteria bacterium
GAGTGGATGCGGCTGTGTGCGCGGCGCGCGGGCGGCGCGCCCCCTGCGCCACCGCCGCCGCCGCCCTCGTCGCCGCCCTCGCCGCCGCGCCCACCCGCGCCGCCGCCGCCCCCCTCCCCCTCGCCGCCTGGGCGCCCCCCGAGGCCGAGCACGCCCTGCTCCTCTCCCTCCCGCGCGACCTGCTCCGCGAGTACCAGGCGCCCCTCACCGACACCCTCGCGCGCCTCGACGAGCTCGCCGGCGCCGCCCCGGGGCTGCGCGCCCTCAGCGAGCACCTCAGGGCCCTCGACTGGGCGCAGGGGACCTGGGGCGGCGTGGACCTCACGCGCGGCGTGGGGCTCTACGTCACCGGCGACTCTCGGGTGCGCGTGGTGGTGGCCGTGAGCGACGAGGAGGCGCTCCGCGCACAGCTCGCCCGCCACGCCGACGCCCTCGGCGGCGCGCCCTCCCTCTCGGGGGTGTCGCTCAAGGGGCGCGCCCTGCGCTGCGCGCTGGCGGAGGGCTGGTGGGCCTGCGACTCCGCACCCCTCGCGGCGGGGGCCGCCCCGGCGTGGGCGTCTCAGATTCCCTCCAACGCCTCGCTGTGGGCCCGCTTTGGCGGGGGCGAGACGCTTGTGCGCGCGGCGCGCGCCCTCAAGGTCCCGGGTCCCGCACGCGACGTAGAGGCGGTGACGCTGAGCATGGTGAGCGAGGGCGACGCGCGGCAGCGCGCCACCCTCACCACGCTCGACGTGGCGCTCCCCAGCCCCATCCTCGCGCTGCTCAGCGCCGGCGCCCCCGCCCCGGGCGCCGCCCTCGCCGCCGCCCACGCGCTGAGTCCCGCCACCGCCCGCCTCACGCTGCCGATGGGCGCCCTGCGCCCCTTCATCGCCCAGGCCGCCGCCGGCGCGCCCCCCGCGCGCCAGCCGGCGCTCAAGCTCGCCCTCGAGCTCCTCAGCGGCGAGGTGCAGCTCTCGTTCGCCGGCTCGCTCCTGCGCCCTGTGCTCTCGCTCGGCCTCACCGCCCCCCGCGGCGCCGAGCTGCTGGCAGCGCTAGTGGGGGCGGCGGCGGAGGGCGGGGCGCCGGTGGGCGCGTGGGAGGAGGAGGGGCTCACCGCGCTCCGCCTCTCGCCCTCGCCCAAGGTGAACCTCACCCTCAAGGCGCTCAGCGCCCCCGGCGCGCTCCACCTCGCGCTCCACAGCGCCGACCTGCGCCGCATCGCGCGCGCCGCGGAGCCGGGCGCCCCCACCCTTGAGGCCATCACCCCCCCCGCCGCCGCCGCCGCCGCTCTCCTCTCGCTCCACATCACCGCCACCCCGCGCGCCTTGCTCGACGGGCTCGCCGCCCTCAACGAGGTGCTCGAGGTCAACCTCCCCGGCGGCGCCCCCCTCCACCTCGGGCCGCTCATGGCGCTCTTCGCCCACACCTACGACAGCATGATCGACAGCACCCTCTGGCTCAGCGCGGCTCCCGGGCGCCTGACGCTCAACGCCCTCAGCCGCACCCTCGGAGGTGACCTGTGACCCCCCGCCCCTCCGCCCGCTCCTCCGCTCGCCCCTCCGCTCGCCCCTCCGTTCTCCTCGGCGCCCTCGGCGCCCTCGGCGCCCTCTCCGCCCTCGGCGCCCCCGGCGCCCTCGCCCGCCCCCTCGCCGTCACCATCGAGGCGCTCAAGGTGTCCCCCGCCCCCAAGGGCGGCGGGGCCTGGGACGAGGACGGCTCGGCGCCGGACCTGCAGGTCAAGGTCAAGGTGGGCGGGGAGCTGCTGCTCACCTCCCCCGTCCTCGCCGACACCTACGAGCTCACCGTCCCCCTCGCCTTCACCCTCCAGAGCCACGAGGAGAGCGTGGACATCTTTGTGCACGACGCTGACGCCGAGCGCGACGAGAAGGTGAGCGCCGTCCGCGTCCGCCCCCGCCCCGAGGACATCGGCGCCGGCCCTAGGAGCTACCGCGGCACCAACATCGAGTCCCTGCGCCTCTCCTTTGCGCCCCACCCCGCCGAGGAGGAGGCCGCCGCCCCCAGCGCGCCCCTCGGCGCAGACGAGCCCCCCAGCGAGCCCCTCGCCGACGACGAGATCCCCGTCCTCATCGACCCCGCGCCCGACTCCGCCCCTGAGCCCGACCTCTACATGGAGGACGACGCCCTCGGCGACGCGCCCGAGGCGGAGCCCGTGGACCCCTGGGCGGGCGCCGAGGGCTACGCCCCGCGCCCGAGCTCCCTGCCCGCCCTCGCCCCCGCCGACCTCAGCGCCCTCCGCCTGAGCCCCGCCCCCCTCGCCGACGACGCCGCGCGCGCCCTCTACCGCGAGGCCACGCGCCTGCGCGCGGAGGGCTTTGCGCTCGAGGCCAAGGACGCCCTCGTCCGCCTCATCGCCGCCCACCCCCACACCCTCTACGCCCTCAAGGCGCGCCGCGACCTGTTCTGAGCGACCGCCGCGCCCGCTCAGAGGAAGCTGAGGTCGGCGGGCTCCGCCCTGGGGAACCACTCGCGGAGTTTTTGAGTCGCCTGCGCGCGGTGCTCGTCGCGAATCGAGGACTTGAGCTTCTTGAGCGCCATCACCATCACCGAGATGTCGTCGCTGTAGCCTACGCCCAGCAGAAAGTCGGGGATGATGTCGATGGGGAAGATCAGGTAGCCGAGCGCCGCCACGATCAGCGCCTTGTCGGCGGCGGGGACGAGGGGGTCTTCCGCCATATAGTAGAGGAGCAGGGCGTAGTAGAGGCCTGTGGAGCCGATCTTCTGGGCAAAGGACTTGATCTTGTCCCAAAAGCCCGCCTCGGAGTAGGAGGCGGCGTGCTCGGGAGTCGGCTCGGGGGCGCTTGAGTGGCTCATGCGGGAGGCTCTCTGGGTGGGTGGAGGAGGGGAG
>VGTA01000655.1 GCA_016874875.1 Deltaproteobacteria bacterium
CCCCCCGTCGCCCACAGCGCGCGAGGCCCTCATGCCGCTCATCTACGTGCTCATCGGCGCCCTGGGCTCCTACGCGCTCCTGCGGTGGTTCTAGAGGGCGCGCGAGAGGCTTGCGTCGCGCGCCGCGATCTGCTAAAGCCCCCACCGCACACGCGCGCCGGAGCCTAGCCTGACGTCTCGCGCCCCCTCAATCAGGAGGAGGGCCGAGCGGGCGCGGCGGAGATGGGCGCGAGAGCCCAACGTCACCCACACCCAGAGAGACACGACCCCCCATGTCCGCGATCACCCTCCAAGAGATGCTCGACGCCGGCGTCCACTACGGACACCAGACCAGCCGCTGGAACCCCAAGATGAAGCGCTTCATCTTCGGCGAGCGCGACGGCGTCCACATCCTCGACCTCCAGCAGACCCTCCCCCTCTTCGAGAAGGCCTACGAGTTCGTCCTCAAGCAGGCCGGCCAGGGCGGCGGCGTGCTCTTCGTCGCCACCAAGAAGCAGGCGCAGGACGTGGTCAAGGAGGCGGCCAAGAGCTGCGGCATGTTCCACATGACCAACCGCTGGCTCGGCGGCACCCTCACCAACTTCCGCACCGTCAAGGAGTCGATCGAGCGCCTCAACAAGCTCGAGCCGCTCGTCCTCCCCGTGCTGGCGCAGAAGAAGATCACCGAGCTCTGCAAGGAGGGCACCGTGGCGGTGGCCTCGAGCGACGTGGAGAAGGTCAAGCTCTCCCTCGACATGGTGCCCGGCGCGAGCCTCACCGACGGCGAGGCCGCCAAGCTCAACGCCCTCATCGCCGCCCCGGTCCTCGACCTCGTCGCCCTCCGCGCCTTCTTTGAGCCCAAGCTCGCCTTCCTGCGCAACAGCACCACGCTGAGCAAGCGCGAGGGCCTGCTCCGCTCCCGCGAGTACGAGAAGCTCGAGGCCAACCTCGGCGGCATCCGCAAGATGAAGGAGCGCCCCAAGGCGATCTTCGTGGTGGACGTCAACAAGGAGCACATCGCCGTCTCGGAGGCCCAGCGCCTCGGCATCAAGGTGATCGCGCTGGTGGACACCAACACCGACCCGAGCGGCGTGGATTTCCCCATCCCCGCCAACGACGACGCCATCCGCTCGATTCAGCTCTTCGCCGACCGCATCGCGCAGGCCGTCAACTCGGCCCGCCTCGGCGGGCGCCACGAGGAGCTCGAGGTGACCCGCCCCGCGCAGACGGGGCACTCGGTGGAGGTCTTTGAGGTCAACGCCGCCCACAGCACCGAGCTCTGAGCGCTGAGCGCCCCACTCCCCAAGAAAGGACCGCAGAATGTCTATCTCCGCTAAGACCATCGCCGACCTCCGCGCCCAGACGGGCGCCGGCATCATGGACTGCAAGAAGGCCCTCGCCGAGACGGGCGGCGACATGGCCAAGGCCGTCGAGTACCTCCAGAAGAAGAGCCTCGCCGCCGTCGGCAAGCGCGCCGACAAGGTGGCCGCGGAGGGCGCGGTGGGCTCGTACATCCACGATGGCCGCATCGGCGTGCTCGTGGAGCTCAACTGCGAAACGGATTTCGTGGGGCGCGGCGAGGATTTCCAGAAGCTGCTCAAGGACATCGCCATGCACATCGCCGCGATGAACCCCACGTACCTCGACGCCAGCGAGATTCCCGCCGACGTCACCGCCAAGCAGCGCGAGATCTTCGCCGCCCGCAACGAGGGCAAGCCCGCCGCCATGATGGACAAGATCGTGGACGGCCAGATCCGCAAGTGGCACAGCGACGTCTGCCTGCTCCAGCAGGAGTTCTTCAAGGAGGAGAAGAAGACGGTCGCCGACATCGTCACCGAGGTGGCCGCCGTCATCAAGGAGAACATCAAGGTGCGCCGCTTCGTGCGCTTTGAGCTCGGCGCGGGCATCGTGCGCGAGGCCACCGATTTCGCCGCTGAGGTCGCAGCGACGGCTGGCGTCTAAGTGGCGCGCCGGGTCCTGCTGAAGCTGTCGGGCGAGGCCCTCATGGGGGCGCGCCCCTTTGGCATCGACCCGGAGGCGCTCGGGGGGTTCGCCGCGCAGATCAGCGCGGCGCGGGGGGCGGGGGTGGAGGTGGGGGTGGTGGTGGGAGGCGGTAACATCTTCCGCGGGGTGCAGGGCTCCGCGGCGGGCATGGACCGCGCCACGGCGGATTATATGGGCATGATGGCCACCGTCATGAACGCCCTCGCGCTCACCGACGCCCTCCGCGCCGCCGGCGCCCCCGCGGCCAGCTTCTGTAGCCTTGAGATGCCCCGCGTGATGGCGCTCTTCACGCAGCGCGACGCCCTCGCCGCCCTCGCCCGCGGCGAGGTGTGCGTGCTGGCGGGGGGGACCGGCAGCCCCTTCTTCACCACCGACACCGCGGCGGCCCTCAAGGCGGCGGAGCTGGGGGCGACGGAGGTGCTCAAGGGCACGCAGGTGCCCGGCGTCTTTACCGCCGACCCCCGCCACGACCCCTCAGCGCGCCTGTACGCGCAGGTGAGCCTGGCGGACTGCCTCGCGCTGCACCTCAAGGTGATGGACAGCGCCGCCTTTAGCCTCTGCCTCGACTCCCGCCTCTCGGTGCGCGTCTTTGACCTCCACGCCCCAGGGCTGCTCTACCGAGCGCTCGTGGGGGAGCCCGTGGGGACGCTGGCGGGGCCGGGCCTCGAGACGCGCCTGGCCTGAGCGCGGGGGAGGCGCGCTCAGCCCTCAGGGCTGCGCGCGCGGCCTCAAGCGCGCGGCCTCAAGCGCGCGTAGAGCGCCAGCCCCAAGAGCAGCATGCCGCCGGCGCTGAGGCCCATCGCGCGCGTAGCCCACGCCGCCTGCGCCCCCCCCTGCGCCGTCAGCGACGCGAGCGCG
>VGTA01000656.1 GCA_016874875.1 Deltaproteobacteria bacterium
AGGAGGCGCCTGCGCAGGCCCAGGAGGCGCCCGCGCAGGCGCAGGAGGCGCCCGCGCAGGCCCAGGAGGCGCCCGCGCAGGCGCAGGGCGATGCGGAGACGCAGCGGGCGGAGGCGGAGGCGCGGCGCGCGCAGGAGGCGGAGGCGGAGGCGGAGGCGCGGCGCGCGCAGGAGGCGGAGGCGGAGGCGCGGCGCGCGCAGGAGGCGGAGGCGGAGGCGCGGCGCGCGCAGGAGGCGGAGGCGGAGGCGGAGGCGCGGCGCGCGCAGGAGGCGGAGGCGGAGGCGGAGGCGCGGCGCGCGCAGGAGGCGGAGGCGGAGGCGCGGCGCGCGCAGGAGGCGGCGCGGGCGGAGGAGCAGGCGGCGCAGCGGGCGCGGGCGCAGGCGCACGCAGCGGAGCATGAGGCGGCGGAGGCGCAGGGGGCGCAGGGGGCGCAGGGGGCAGGGGGCGCCGTGGCGCTCTATGACGCCGCAAGCCTCGGGGCGCTCGACGCGGCGCGCCCTCACACGCTCCTGGTGGCCTCGTTTAGGCGGGAGGAGGAGGCGCGCGCGCTCGCCGCCGCCCTCGCGGCCCCCCTCGGGGCGGCGCGGGGGGATATGTGGATTCTGAGGGTCAACCTCGGCGCGAAGGGCGTCTTCTTCCGCGTCCTCGGGGGTCGTTTCGCGGCCACCGCGGAGGCGAAGGGGCTCAAGGCGGAGCTGCAGCGCGCCGGGCAGCGCCCGCTGGCGCGCAAGTGGACCGCCTGGGCGCAGCGGTGAGCGCAGCGGTGAGCGCGGCGGGGGGCGCGGGCGCGCCGGCGGTGCTGGTGCTCAATGGCCCAAACCTGAACCTGCTCGGGGTCCGCGAGCCCCACATCTACGGCGTCACCCCCTATGAGGGCCTCACGGCGTCGCTCGTGGCGCTCGGCGCGGCGCTCGGGCTCGAGGTCCGCTGCGCGCAGAGCAACCACGAGGGCGCGCTGATCGACCTCTTGCAGGAGGCGCGCGGGTGGGCGCGGGGCGTGGTGCTCAACCCCGGTGGCTACGCCCACACCAGCGTGGCGCTCCGCGACGCGGTGGCCGCCCTCGACGCGCCCGTGGTGGAGGTGCACGTCTCCAATGTGGCGCGCCGCGAGCCCTTCCGCCACCACAGCTACATCACCCCCGTGGCGGTGGGCGTCATCTCCGGGCTGGGCGTGGAGGGCTACGCGCTGGCCCTGCGCGCCCTCGCCGCCCGCCTGGCGCCTAGCCCCCAAGGGGCTTGACAACGCGCCGCGCTTAGGTGAAAAGCCTCTGCGCCTCCACCGCGCGTCCGGCGCGCGCACACCCCTGTCATCTGTAAGCGAGTGACGTCTTATGTATCAGACCAACGACTTCCGTAAGGGCCTCAAGATTGAGTACGAGGGCGGCCTATGGAACATCTTGGAGTGCAACCACGTGAAGCCCGGTAAGGGCGTGGCGTTCGTCAAGACGCGCATCAAGAACATGATCGACGGCCGCACCCTCGAGATCAACTTCCGCTCTGGTGATAAGGTGGGCGCGCCCAACGTCAACGAGGTGACGATGCAGGTCCTCTATAAGGACCCCGAGGGCTGGCACTTCATGAACAACGCCAGCTTTGAGCAGCTCTTTATGTCGTTTGAGGACCTCGGCGACACGGCGCAGTTCCTCAAGCAGGACATCGACGTGAGCGTGATGCTGTACAACGACCGCCCCATCGGCGTGTCGCTGCCCAACTTCGTGGAGCTCTTGATCACCGGGTGTGAGCCGGGCATCCGCGGCGACACGGCGCAGGGCGCCACCAAGCCCGCCACGCTCGAGACGGGCGCGGTGGTGCAGGTCCCCCTCTTCGTGGAGGAGGGCGAGGTGATCCGCGTCGACACCCGCACAGGCGAGTACTCCTCCCGCGTGAAGTGAGGGAGGGTGTCGCTCACTCGGCAGCGCCTCCTCGACGAGGCCCAGTGGGCGATCGAGCGCGGGCAGCTTGACCGCGCTGCGCGCGCGTACCGCGCCCTGCTCGACGAGCGCCCCGAGGACCTCCGCGTGGGCCTCAAGCTCGGCGAGCTCTACCTGCGCCTCGAGGAGCGCGACGCCGCGCGCGACCTCTACGAGCGCCTGCTCCTGCGCAGCGTGCAGGAGGGGGCGCAGGAGCGCGCGGCGGCGCTCGCCGGCCTCCTGCTGCAGATCAGCCCGGCGCACCTCGGCGCGCGGTTGCACCTCACGCGCGCGCACCTAGCGGCGGGGGACGCGGCGGGCGCCGAGGGGCACCTCGGGGCGCTGCTCGAGGCGCTCGAGGCGGCGCCGGGCGCCGTGGCGCTCCCCTGTCTAGAGGAGTGCGCGCGCCTCTTCCCCCTCAGCCGCCCCGCCCGCCAGGCGCTGGCGGAGCGGGCGCTGGCCGCCGGCGAGGGCGCCCGCGCCGCGCCCCACTGCACCCTCCTGAGCGCGTGGGCGGAGCGCGAGGGGGCGGCGGCGGCGGCGGCGCGCTGGGCCGCGCTGGCGCTCGCCCACCTGGGCGCGGCGCGGGCGGCGGGCCTAGGCGCGGCGCTCGATGAGGCGGCGGGGGCGAGCGGGGGTGGGGCGGCGGGGGAGGGCGCCGCGCGGGCCTTGACGCTGCGGCGCGCGCGCGCTCTCCGCGCCCTCGGGCGCGCCGCCGAGAGCGAGGCGCCCCTCGCCCCCCTGGCGGCGGCGGCCCCGGGGGACCTCGAGGTGGCGCTGGAGTGGGCGCATGTCCACCGCGCCCGCGCCCGCCCCCTGCAGGCGGACGCGCTGCTCTTGAGCGTGGGCGAGCGCGCCCTCGCCGCCGGCCGCCGCCCGCTGGCGCGCGAGGCCTACGAGGCGCTGCGCGCCGCCCGCCCCGATGACCCCG
>VGTA01000657.1 GCA_016874875.1 Deltaproteobacteria bacterium
CCGGCGGCGGCGCCCGACCCGGCGGCGGCGCCCGACCCGGCGGCGGGTTCCGCGCTAGAGCTCGACGGAGCTGCGCCCGCCCCAGCGCCCGAGCCCGCCCCCGCGCCAGCCCCCGCGCCAGCCCCCGCCCCTGCCCCTGAGCCTGCCCCTGAGCCTGCCCCTGAGCCTGCCCCTGCCCCTGAGCCCACCCCGGCGCCCCCGCCGGCGCCCGCCGAAGACGCGGTGGAGGAGGTGGACCTCAGCGCCGATACCGCGCCGGCTCCCGCGCTCACGCCCGCGCCTCCGGCCGAGGTCCCTCCCACGCCCGCGCCCAAGCCCGCGCCCAAGCCCGCGCCCGCCGCGCCGCCTGAGCCCGCCGTGGAGGAAGATACCATCGAGGAGATTGAGCTGTGATGCAGACCGCGTCTTCCAAGCCCGCGCCCGCCGCGCCGCCAGAGGCCGCCGTGGAAGAAGAGACCATCGAGGAGGTTGAGCTGTGATGCAGACCGAGTATTCCGCGAATCAGAGGGCGCGCGCGCCTCTCGTCCACCTCTTGCGCTCGCTTGTCCTGCGCCCGCTGCGGTCGCTCAGGGCTCCCTGGCCCTTCCGGCTCTTCCGGCCCTTCCGGCCCTTCCGGCCCTTCCGGCCCTTCTGTCTCTTTTGGCTCTGCCTAGCGCCCACAGCGCGGCCCGCTCCCGTCGCCGCCCAGCCCGCCTCCCAGCGCCCCGCCGCCCAGCGCCCCGCCGCCCAGCGCCCCGCCGCCCAGCGCCCCGCCGCCCAGCGCCCCGCCCCCACCGACCGCCCCGCCGCCGCGACCGTCTCCGCGCGTCTCAAGGCGCGAACGCAGCCCCCCGCTGCGGCGCCGGCGGCCCCCAAGGAGGGGGGGGGCAAGGTCATGGAGTTTAAGCAGCTCAGCGTCGAGGGCACCGTCCAGCGCCCGTCCGCCGCTTACCTGCTCCAGCGCCGAAAGCTCAAATTTCGTGGTCTGGAGCCCAAGCAGACCTTCGTGCCGCAGATTATTGAGAGCGTGCAGCGTCCGCCTTTTTGAGCGAAAAAAGATTAGACCGCCTCGGCGCGCGGTGCTATAGATGTGTCGCTCAAATCGCCCCCTGTGCGGGGGGGATCCGTCGGCACCCCCCCCTCTCTCACTCATCAACTCGTCTCACTCACCTTCGGAGGATCTCCCGAATGCAGTACATCAGTGATTTCTTCGTCTCTGGCGGCGCCTGGATGTGGCCGATTCTGGTCATGAGCATCATCGCCCTCGCCGTGATGGTTGACCGCTTTATCTTCCTGTACCTCCGCCACAACGTGAACGCCGTGGCCTTTATGGAGGACATCAAGCGCCACGTGCAGGCGGGTCACCTCGAGAACGCGATCAAGTCCTGCAACGCGGTCAAGGACTCCGCTCTCGCCCGCGTGGTCAAGGAGGGCCTCACCCACGCCAACCGCAGCCCCGGCGAGATCCAAAACGCCATCGAGGAAGCCACTCTCGAGGTCGCCCCTGAGATCACCAAGCGCGGCACCCTGCTGCAGAACATCGCCAACATCGCCACCCTGCTCGGCCTCCTCGGGACGATCGTGGGGCTGATCGACGCCTTCTCGGCGCTCGCCACCATCACCGACCCTGAGCAGCAGACCAAGATGCTCACCAACGGCATCTCGGTGGCCATGAACACCACGGCCTTCGGGCTGATCGTGGCCATCCCCTGCCTCCTCGCGCACGTGATGCTCAGCGCCGTCACCAAGAAGATCATCGATGAGATCGAGCACTACTCGGTGAAGATCGAGAACCTCCTCGTCACCCGCCTCCAGGGCAAGTAAGCCCGCGGGCGGCTAGACGCGGCAGTCTCGCCTCTCCTCCATGAGGCGGGCTCGAGCACTCCCACCAAGACACAACAGGAACCCGCTCTCATGGCCCGGAAATCCAAGTACACTGAGATCGTCGAGGACATCAACCTCGTGCCGATCATGAACCTGGTCTTGTGCCTTATCCCGCTCGTCCTCTTCAAGACGCAGCTCGTGAAGATCGGCATGATCAACGTGAGCGCGCCTAGCTTTGGTCCCGCCGCGTCGAAGCCCAAGGAAGACAAGGAAGAGAAGCCCCTCGGCCTCACCGTCGCGCTCAGCAAGGACGGCTTCCTCCTCAAGGCCACCGGCGCCAACCTGTTTGAGGTGCTCGGACTCACGCCGGACGGCGAGGCCAGCGGCGTCAAGCTCCCCAAGAAGAAGGACACCTACGCCTCTAAGGACGGCTCGCCCATCGAGCTGATCGACTACGACTACGTGAGCCTCTACGACTACCTGGCGCGCATCAAAGAGATCTACAAGGACGAGAAGCTCCTCACGCTCGTGGCGGACCCCGACCTTGAGTTCAAGTTCATGATCCGCACCATGGACGTCGTCCGCTTCCGTTTTGAGAAGCCTAAGTTCGCCAACATCATGGAGCTCAGCGAGGCCGCGGCGAAGTTCAAGTACAAGAAGACCAAAGAAGAGGTCACCGGCGAAGATGGCAAGACCAAGACCGTGGAGGCGTATGAGCCGCTGTGGGACCAGGTCACCTTCGGCGCTGTGCAGTGAGAGCGGAGCACACGATGGACCAAAAGATGGACCAAAAGCAGCAGATGCAGCTATGGCTCGATGAGCAGGCAAAGCTCAAGAGCCGTGATCGCCACAAGGCCGCGCCCGCCGACGACCAGAGCGTCAACATCAACTCTCTGATGGACGCCGTGACGATCATCCTCATCTTCCTCCTGATGAACTTCTCCGCGGACCCCATGAAGGTCACGCCGCACGAGAAGCTCCAGCTCCCCAACTCCACGACGCAGCTCGTCGCGCGCGAGAAGACGGTGACGCTGA
>VGTA01000658.1 GCA_016874875.1 Deltaproteobacteria bacterium
CACCAACCTCTTTGAGACCGCCGACGGCTGGCACCTCGTGGTCGCCCTGCCCGGCGTGGAGCGCGAGGGCATCGAGCTCGAGACCCGCGCGAGCACCCTGCGCCTCAAGGCCGCCCAGCGCCACGCTGAGGGCGAGCAGCCCGAGGTGGTCTACGAGCGCGAGCTGGACTTCCCGCGCGGCGTGGAGTGGGGCGACCTCAAGGCGGAGTGGCGCGCCGGCCTCCTCAAGGTCACCCTCAAGCGCGCCACCCCCGTCACCCGCCAGATCAGCGTGGGCTGAGGGGGCGCGCGGGCGGCGTCACCACGCGGCGAGCGCCTCCTCGCTGAACCCAAAGAGCGCCCCGAGCCGCCCCCGCGCCGCCACCAGAGCCGCGCGGTGCGCCGCCGCCTCCGGGGATGAGGGGAGGGTGGGGCGGGCGCCGATGGCGGCGTGGAGCGACGCGAAGTCCTCGCCGCGCACGGCGGAGCGGGGGGTGAACTGGAAGGCGAGGGCGAGCCCCTTGAGCTCAGACCAGTGCTTGGCGTGCTCGGCGAAGGACCACTCCGCGGCGGGGGCGTCGAGGTGCGCGAGGACCTCGTTGAGGTAGTGGACAGCGCTGGCGGCGAGGGCGCCCTCCCAAGCGCGGAGGGCGGCGTCGCGGTGCCCCTTGAGCGCCTCGAGCTGCGCGGCGCTCAGAGGCCCCGCGGCGCGCGTGATGAGCGCGCGCCCCGCCACGAACGCCCCAAAGACGTCGCGCAGGAGGGCGGTGCCGCCGTCGCGGTCGCGCAGCGCCGCGTAGCGCGCCCCCGTCCAGTTGTACTCGCTCGTGAGGTCGATCAGCCCGTCGCCGTTGGCGTCGTGCGCGCGCTGGAACTCCGGGCGCCCCCCGCTCCCCGCCACCTCCTCTGTCGTGAACGCCCCAGCGTCGCGCGCCGCCCCAAAGTACCCAAAGCCCTCATCCCAGGCGTGCTCAAGCGCCGAGTAGGCGCCCCCCTCCGCCTCCGGCCCCGCGTTGTCGCTCAAGAGCCCCTTCCCCTCAAGGTCATCATCGAGGTAGTCATCAGCGGCCTGCGAGAGCGCGAGGGCGCCAAAGAGGAGCTTCTCGCACAGCTCCGCGAGGTGAAGCCCCTCCGCCGTGAGGTGCGGCGCCGTGATCGGGGCCCCTGTGGGGTCGAGCGGGTTGGCGCCGTCGGCGATGGCGAGGGCGTTGGCCTCCGCGGCGGCGAACCAGGAGCGGACGAGCGCCTCGGGGCTGAGCGGCTCAGGCCACCCCTGCACCCCCTGCGCCCCCCAGTCGCGGCGCTGCCCCACGGGGTCATTGCCCGCCACCTTCCCCACGAGGTCCTTGCCTGCCGAGATGTCGCCGATGGTGCCCTGCGCCGTGGGGAGCGCGAGGGTCACGCCGTGCCCCTCCCCCTCGCACACCCCCATCGCGCATGAGAAGAACACGTCGAGCTCCGCCACCACGCCCCCCGCCACCGGCGCGAGCGCCCCCGTGGCGAGTCGCCCCTCGAGCCCCTCCATGTGCGCCCCCAGCGCCCCGATCAGCGCCAGGCGCGCGCTCTGCCCCGCGTACGCCACGCTGCTCTCCCCCTCCTTAAATCGACTCTCAAACTCATAGGCGCTCGGCGCCTCAGCGCCCCCCGCGGCGCCCCCCGCGGCGCCCCCCGCGGCGCCCCCCGCGGCGCCCCCCGCAGCGCCCCCCGCAGCGCCCCCCTCAGCGCCCCCCTCCACGGGAGGGCGCTCGGCGGGATCATCGTTACAGCCCGCTAAGTGCGGAAGGGTGAGCGCGAGCGTGAGGGGGAGTGTGAAGGGGAGACTCAGGAGGACCCCACGCTTGAAGAGGTCCAGAGAGGGAGCGCTGGCGGTGGGCGCAGCGGTGGGCGCGGCGGTGGGCGCGGCGGTGGGCGCGGCGGCGGGCGCGGCGGTGGGCGCGGCGGCGGGCGCGGCGGCGGTCGCGGCGGCGGGCGCGGCGGCGAGCGGGTCTTGGGGAGTGATGAAGGTGAGGTGCGCGCGCATCATGTGTCTTTCTCCCTGATAGAGGGGGTGAGGGCGGCGTGAGGTGATCATTATGATAATGATTATCAAAGTCAACTAAAAAATCAACTAAAGATCAACAAACTCCCCTCAAGCGAGCGCGCGAGCCCCCCGCCGCCGCGCCGTCGCGTCGCCGCCCCGCCCCCGCGCGCTCAGCGCTCGCCGAACGACACCCCGGCGCGGATCCCGAGCTGCTGGAAGCCGGGCATCTCTTGCGTAGAGCAGCGCTCTTGAGCGGCGGCAGCGACGCTCACGCAGAGGCGCGCCTCGGTGAGGGCGGCGGCGCGCATGTAGTAGAGGGCGAGCTCAAAGCGCCCAAGGCGCGCGCCCGCGGCCAGGTCGAGGCGGAGGGAGGGCTCCTGGTAGGTGACGAGCCGCTCTGCGCTCTCTAGGCGCGGGTCATACTCCAACTGCATCCTATAGGCGCCCGCGTACGCGTCGCCCGCGCCCCCTGTGGCGACTATGGCCTCAAAGCGTTGCGCGCCGACGCCGACGCCGAGCTGGGCGAAGACGGGCGCCTTGAGGTCGGCGCGCAGGTGGGCGCCGACGCTGAGGTTGTAGATTTGGGTGAGGTTCTCACCCAAATCCAGCGGGTTGGTGAAGTCTGCGCGCGCGAGGTGGGCGTTGACGCCGAGCGTCAGCAGCTCGCCGAGGCTCAGGAGGTGGAGCTGCAGGCCGATGTCCCCAAAGGGACTCACGCTCTCCTCCACCTGTCGCGCCTTGTCGCAGGTCGCCGCGCCGTTGGGGGCGCAGGTCTGGCGAGCGACTCCGACGCTGAGGCTCCACCGGCGGGGGAAGGGTCGGGCGGCGGGGTGAGCGG
>VGTA01000659.1 GCA_016874875.1 Deltaproteobacteria bacterium
TCCCCCCCCCCCGAGGAAGCCCCCGACCTCGGCGCCGCCGCCGCCTGCCCCCTCGACACGCTCGCCGCCCCCCCCAGCGCCGCCCCCATCCCCCTCGACCGCGACGGCGCCGCCGCGCCCGTGGAGGGCTACATCTGCCCCCCGGGCGACGAGGACTGGTACCGCCTCGCCCTCCCCCGCGACGCCGTCCTGACCCTCACGCTCGCCGCCGAGAGCGACATCACCCCCCTTGACCTCACCTACGACCTCCTGGCCGAGGGCGGCGCCGTGGTGGGCGCGCTGCCGCGCGGGCGGGCGGGGCGCGTCAGGGGCGGCCAGCACTGCATCCCGGGCGGCGACATCCTAGCGCGCGTCCGAGACGCCGCAGGGCGCGCGCAGGACTCGCGCGCCCCCTACACGCTCACCGCGCGCGCCGCGCCCGACCCCGACGCGGGGGAGCCGCGCGGCTGGGCGGAGGGCCCCGACGCCGCCCGCCCCCTCACCCCCGACGCCCCCGCCGTGGGGCACATCTCCTGCGCCGGCGACGCCGACTGGTTCCGCCTCCCCCTCCCGCCGCGCGCCCTCGTGGAGTGGACGCTCGAGATGCCCCTCCCCCCCGCGGGGGACCCGGGCGGCGGCGCGCGCCCGCAGGTGCGCGCCCTCGTGAACGGCGAGGAGCGCCTCACGGTGGCGCGCGCCGCCGCCGACGGCGACGCCCCCCTCCGCCGCACCCTCTCCGTCCCCGAGGGCGGCGCGCTCACCCTCGTGGTGGAGGACGCCGCGGGGGACCGCGCCTCCCTCGCGCAGCCCTACACGCTCACCGCGCGCGTCATGGAGGACGCGGACCTCAACGAGCCCAACAACACCCCCGCCGCCGCCACCGACCTCGCCGCCCGCGACCCCCTCCGCTGCCGCGACGCCTGGAGCGACTGGCGGGAGGCCGCGGGCGTCGTGGGCACCCTCGGCGACCTCGACTGGTTCGCCCTCCGCGCGGAGGGCTGCGACCGCGGCCTCCTCGAGGTGGAGCTGCGCCTCGCCGACGAGGACCTCCGCCGCGAGGACTCCTACGCCCTACAGCAGACCCTCCAGCTGAGCGTGGCGCTCGTCCGCCCCGACGCGCAGAGCCCCTGCGACTCTAGCGCCGAGGGCGCCGAGGGCGCCGAGGGCGCCGAGGGCGCCGACCGCGCCTGCCGCGCCCTCGAGGGCCGCCCCTGCGCGAGCGCCTGGGACTGCGCGGGCCTCGGCGCCCTCTGCGGCGCGGGCGGGCGCTGCGCGGGGGCCGCCGCCTGCCTCCCCGAGGGCGCGTGCGCCGCCGCGCAGGTAGAGCGCCGCTACGCCCTCCCCGCCAACGCCACCCCCCTCGCCCTCCCCCCCCACGTCGCCCGCCTCAGCGCCCCCCTCTCCGCCCCGCCCACGCTCTACCTCCGCGTAGGCGACTTTAGCGGCGACGCGGCGAGCCCCGCGGCGCGCTACGTAGTGCGCGCGCGCGTTCGCGTCGACCCCGACGCCCACGAGCCCTCCAACGTCTACACCGACGAGCTGCGCCGCGACGACCCCCCCGCCGCGCAGGTCCTGTTCGCCCAGGGGCGCCCGTGGCTGCGGGTGCACGACTGCGCCCAGGGCGTCTCCCCGCCCCCGCAGGCGGGCGCCGCGGGAGGCGGCGAGAAGTCTCTCGACCAGGGCCTCGCCGACCAGGGCCTCGCCGACCAGGGCCTCGCCGACCAGGGCCTCGCCGACCAGGGCCTCGCCGACCAGGGCCTCGCCGACCAGGGCCTCGCCGACCAGGGCCTCGCCGACCAGGGCCTCGCCGACCAGGGCCCTCCGCTCCCCCCTGGCGCCCTCCTGCCCGCGTGCTGCGCGAGCCCTGAGGCGCGCTGGACCGAGGGCGCGCTCTCCTACGAGGACGACGTCGACCTCTACACCTACGCCCACCCCTGCCCCGGCGAGGACTGCATGGTCAAGATCTACTACGAGGTGGACGAGGGCCCCGCCGAGCTGCTCATGCAGGTCTACGAGTCCACGCGCCTCTGGTTTGAGCCGCTGGCGCCCACCGCCGACGAGCGCCTCAACCCCGCGGCGTCGGGCGTCTTTGGCGGCCTCGCCCCCCAGGACGCCTGCTTCTACGCCTGGCAGGGCCACGAGGGGGACGCCGGCGCGCCCTTCCTCTACACCATCGCCGTGCGCGACGTGCGCCCCACGCGCGACTGGTCGGCGGACCAGCGCTACCGCCTGTGCGTGGAGAAGGCGGCCGACGGCTGCTTTGAGCCCCCCTGCGCCCTAGAGGAGCCGTCGACCTCCGGGGGGCGGGCGGGCGGCTGCAGCGCGCCGAGGCGCTGAGCGGCGAGGCGGGGTCGCGCGAGGCGGGTTGACCTCTCGGGGCGTTGCGTGGAGAGTGAGTGTCCTGATGAGGCCCCCCTCACATCGCCCACAGGAGCTGTCTATGCCCCCCCCCGTGAGCCACGCGCACCCCACCGTCCCCGCCCCCCTCAGCGCGCCGCTCAGCGCCCCGCTCAGCGCGCCGCTCAGCGCCCCGCTCAGCGCGCCGCTCAGCGCCCCGCTCAGCGCCCCGCTCAGCGCCTCGCTCAGCGCCCCGCTCAGCGCCCCGCTCAGCGTGATGCTCCGCGCGACCCTCTGCGTGGCGCTCTGCGCCGCTGGGTGCGGGGAGCCCTCCTCCTCGCCCGGCGGCGTCGGCGCGGGCGGGGCGAGCGCAGCGGGCGGAGCGGGCGAGAGCGCCATCGCGGGCGCGGGCATGAGCGAAGGGGGCGCGGCGGGCGCAGCGGGCGCTAGCGCAGGGGGGGCGGGCGCGGGCGGCGCGGGCGGCGTCAGCGCGGGGGGCGCGGGTGAGGGAGGGGGGGC
>VGTA01000660.1 GCA_016874875.1 Deltaproteobacteria bacterium
GAAGAACACCTGCTCGGGGGGCGGCGAGAGGCGGGCGCGCACCGCGGAGATGAGGGTCTGGAGGGGCCAGGCGCCGCCGAGGGCGAGGAGGGCGAGGAGGCAGGCGCTCAGCTCCTCGGGGGCGAGGTAGGAGGCGAGGCGCTCCTCCGTCGCGCGCCGGTCGGGGCGCACGCGGACGAGGGGGGCGGCGCGCGCGCGCTCGAGCAGCTCGTCGCTCCACAGCCCCACGGAGGCGGGGGGCGCGGCGGCGTCGCCGGGGGGGCGTCGCCACCAGAGTCCCCCCGCCCCCTGCACCCCCGCCCCCGGGGCGGCGGCGAGGGCGGCGAGGGCCTCCTTGACCTTGGCCCACAGGTGCCGCCGGAGGCGCTGGTCCACCGAGAGGCCGGCGACCAGGCGCTCCACCACCTGCGCCAGCTGCGCGCGAAAGGCCCCCGGGGGGCGCAGGGCGGCGGCGGCCAGGAGGCTGGGGCGGCTGGTGAGGAGGCCGCACAGCTGCGCCGTGATGTCAAAGGCGAGCTCCGCCCGCCCCTCGCGCTCGCGCCCCGCGCCGTAGAGGCGGCGCGCGAGGAGGCGCGCCGCCGCGTGGTGCTTGAGGTGGTCATAGACGTGCCCCGAGAGGCCCGCCCACGCCTCCGGGAGGCTCACCGCGGCGCTGCTGGGGTCGCCGCGCAGGTGGGCGCGCACGGCGTCCCCCCACGCGTGCGCGCGGCTTAGCCCCGGCAGCGCCACGCGCCCCCCGCGCCGCATCTGCTCCAAGAGCGCCCACAGCGCGCGCTCGTCTCTCCTGAGTCCCCGCGGGCCCTTACCCCCCCGCCGCGATTCGGATGAGGATGTGCTCAAGGCGCCTCGCTTAGAGCGTGGAGGGGGGCGTAGAGGGGGGCGCGGAGGCGGAGGGCGGCGCGGAGGGCGGCGCGGGGTCCTCCGGCGCCGCGCGCTGAAGATAAGCGGCGCGCGTGCCCTCATCAAGCGAATCCGGCGCCACCGCCTCCTCTCGCGCCTCCAGCAGGCGCCGCGGCGCGCCGCTCGAGCTCGCCACCTCCTCCTTGCCGCGGCGCACGCCCTCGATGGCCCGCTCGAGGTCCGCGCGCTCCACGCGCCGCGCCGCCCCCGCGCGCGCCACGGCCACCGCGGCGGCGTTGAGCACCACGGTGCGGAGGTCGGCGCCCGAGAGGCCGTCGCTGAGCTCCGCGAGCAGGCTCGGGGTCACATCCTCGGCGCGCGGCAGCTCGGGCACCAGCATGCCGGCGGCGATCTGCGCGCGGCGCTCGAGGTCGGGGAGCTCGAAGCGCACGTGCGTCTGGATGCGGCGGACGAAGGCGCTGTCGTAGTTCTGCGCGAGGTTGGTGGCGAACACCACCACGCCCTCAAAGCTGTCCATGGCCAAGAGCATCACCGAGCGCGCCAGATTCACCGCGTGGTCCGCGCTCTGCTGTACGCTGCTGAGGCGCTTGCCGAGGATCGAGTCCGCCTCGTCAAAAAAGATCACCGCCCCCTGCTCGCTGGCGGCCTTGAAGGCCTTCTCGATGTTCTTGGGGGTCTCGCCCACGTACTTGGACTCGAGCTCCGCGTAGCTCACCTTCAGGATCTTCATGCCCATCTCGTGCGCCACCGCCTCGGCGCACATGCTCTTGCCGGTGCCGGGGGGGCCATAGAAGTTGAGGACGGCGCGCGCGCCTCTCTTGTCGAGCGCCTTGAGCCCCCACTCGTTGAAGAGGGTGTGGCGGTGACGGACGCGGCTGAGGGCGCCCTCCACCTCCTCGCGGGTGGCGGGGGTGAGGATCACGTCGCTGAGGGCGTGCAGGGGGGGCTCGGCGCTGAACTCAGGGCCCTCTTGGCCCCTCTCTTGGCCCCTCTCTTGGCCCCTCTCTTGCTCCCCGTGCTTGGGCTGGTCGGAGCTGTGGGCGTCGGTGGGTCGGGGCTGCGGAGGGAGGGGTATGGAGAGAGGGCGCCCAAAGAGAGCGAGGGGGCCAGGGGCTGAAGTGGGCTGAGAGCTGGGCTGAGAGCTAGGCTGAGAGCCACTCAATGCGCTCATTGTTTATTTCCTTTGGGCGGTGAACTGCATGAGATGTGTGGTGTGGCGGGCGCGCCCTGAGCGGGTCGCCGCGCCGGACCGCTCAGGCGAGGATCGGCATCAGGTCCTTGCTGAGGGAGGATTTGCCGTTGAGCTCTTTCATGAGCTGATTGAAACTCTCGGAGCCCTCCTCCGCGAGCGCCTCCTCCACGACCTCGACGCTCGTTGAGGTCTTTGACTGCACCTGCGTGCGCACGCGCACCACGCGGCGAAACTTCACCATCACGATGTCGATCACGGCGAAGGCGCGCGACAGCCAACTCTTGCTCAGGTTCCTGTTGGCGAGCCAAGAGCGCACCTTGTTGGCGATCTCCTCCCAGTTGTAGACCACGTACACAGTCGTGCCGACGAGAAGGGCGGCGATACCAGCGAAAATGTAATCCCACATCGTGTGTTCTCTCTTTGTTGAATGTCTCTGATGTTTTAAGGCGCGCGGTCAGGTGCGCGGGGCGCTGAGGAAGGAGGGCGCGAAGGAGAGGCGGAGCGGCGTCTGCCCCTCGCGGATCACATGGCCGCGGGCGACGCTCGGGAGGTCGTCCCAGGCGGCCTCCGCCGAGACCTCGCTGCGCCGCCCGTCGCGCCAAGTGACGAGGAGTTTCGCCGTGACGGCGCCCCCCGGCGCCCCCTGCGACCACTCGCGCTCCACGGAGCCGATGAGCTCGGCGGCGCGGCGCGCCAAGGCGGCGTGGGCGGCGGGCGCGGCCCACATCGCCGCCACCTGCTCTGAGCTCACGCCGAGGCGGGGGGCGAGGAGGTCAC
>VGTA01000661.1 GCA_016874875.1 Deltaproteobacteria bacterium
CCCATGCCCCCGCTGCCGATCTGCGCGCCCACCTCATACCGCTGGTCGAGGACGGTGTTTTCAGGAATCTGCGACATTCGTCTGCTCGGCGCTCGCGGGGGAGGATGTGGGGCGCGGCGCGCGGGCGCGGCGCGGCGGGCGTGGCGTGTATTTAAGATTCCTCATAGCACAGATGCAAATAACATTCCGCGAGAGGGCGCGAGAGGGCGCCGCGCCTCGCTCGCGCGAGCGGGCGCCGGCGGAGCGGGCGTGCGATGAAGCGCAAAAACTATTCAAATCCGTGCGGCTGAGGCACACTCAGCGTCGCGCCTAGATGCGCGCCCACATGCGCGCCCAGATTCGCGTCCAGAGTCACGCGCAGGTGCGCTCCTCACGCCTCCCCCGAGGAGGGGACGGACCCCCCATGACGCTCCCCCAGCGCTCGCCGCGCGAGCCAGCCCTCGTCTGCTTTGACTTTGACCTCACGCTCACCCACGAGCACCTCTACCACGCCGTTCGGCAGCAGATCGCCCAAGGCGCGCGGCGAGAGCGGGCGTGCCTGCTCGCGGCGCAGCGGCTGGCGCGCGCGGGCGCCCGCGGCGGCGAGGAGCTGTGGGACACGCTCCATGCGCTGCTCAGCGCGGGGCACGGCGTGGCGGTGACCTCCTTCACCTGCTTCCCGGAGCTCCCCATGACGCTGCTGGCGCACGGCGTGCCGCGCCTGAGGGCGTGCGGGGCGCCGCGCGAGGTCACCAGCTGGCTGAGCCGCCCCGTGGTGGTCTACGGCGACCCCGACCCCGCCCTGCGCCCCCCCTTCAAGCTCGCCGGCGCGCACCTCGCGCGCGTGCCCCCCGAGCGCTTCGAGGAGGTGGGCAAGAGCGCGCACATGGCGCTGGCGCGCGAGCGCGTGGCGGAGGAGCGCGGGCGGCGCTTTGAGCGCCTCGTGCTCGTGGACGACGACGCGCGCAACGTGTCGCGTGCCCTAGAGGAGGGGCACGAGGCCATCACCGCGCCCCAGGACCCCCTCGACAGCGCTCACCTCGCCGCCCTCCGCGCCGCCCTCGAGCTCTGATCAAGCCTCGCCCGAGGGCTCAGGCGCGGCATGGGCGCGCCAGTGCATCACCACGCAGGTGGCGGCGGCGGAGACGTTGAGGCTGTCGATGAGGCCGTAGAGCGGAATCTCCACCACGAGGTCCGCCGCCGCCCGGAGCGCGTCGGGGAGGCCGGCGTCCTCGGCGCCGAGCACAAAGAGCGGGCGCGGCGGGTAGGAGGCGAGGTGGTAGGGCTCGCTCCGCGGGGTCTGCTGCACCGCCACGAGCTGGTAGCCCGCCGCCCGCGCCGCGAGGAGGAGGGCGGCGGCGTCGGGGACGACGCGGAGCGGCACCGCCAACTCCGCCCCGCGCGCCGAGCTGAGGGAGGAGGCGCGCTCCCCCACCAAGAACAGCGCCTCGAGGCCCGCCGCCTCGGCGCTGCGGAGCGCCACGCCCACGTTGGCGTCGAAGCGCGCGTGGCAGAGGGCGAGGGCGGCGCGCACGCGCGGGACGCGCGGGAGGTCATCATAGGGGCGGAGGCCGTAGGGGGGGCGCGCCGAAGCGGACGCGAGGCGGGCGTGGGGGCCCACGCGCGCAGCGAGGGCGGCGGGGGCGAAGGCGCCGTCGAGGGCGCGGCGCGCGAGCCACGCCACCCCCGCGTCGGCGTCCGCGGCGAGGGCGGCGAGGGCGGGGTGGCCCGCGGGGAGGGCGCGCGCCGCCGCCGCCCGCGCCGCCGCGAGTGGGTGCGCGGCGAGGGCGGCGAGGCGGGGGAGGGCGCCGGGCTCCGCGCTGCGCGCCAGCGCCCACGCCGCGGCGGCGACCCTCTCCGCCCCCGCCGCCCTCTCCGCCCCCGCCGCCCCGCGCAGGAGCGCGTCCACCACCTCCAGCGAGGACACATCCACCTCCTCGCCGCGGAGCGCCGAGGCGCCCACCAAAGCGTCCTCGGGGCGCGCGGCGGCGAGGAGGCGCACGAGGGCGGGCGAGGAGGGGCGCGCCGCGAGGGCGGCGGCGAGGGCGTCAGCGGGGGGCGGGGCGGGGGCGCGCGCCCAGAGCGCCGCCGCCTGCGCGCTCACCCCCGCGTCCGCGTCCGCGAGCGCCCGCGCCGCCGCCGCGGGGGGGCAGGCGGGGGTGAGGGCGGCGCGGCGCACCTTGGGGTCGGGGTGAGCGGCGAGGCGCGCGAGGGCGGGCTCCTCGCCCTCCGCGAGCGCGCTCAGGAGGCGCGCCGCCAAGCAGAGCGCCTCCCGCCGCGCCGCGCCCGCCTGTGAGATGGCGTCAGGGCTCGCGTCAGGGCTTGGGTCATGCCCTGCGCCTGAGCCTGCGCCTGAGCCTGCGCCTGCGCCTGCGCCTGCGCCTGCGCCTGCGCCTGCGCCTGCGCCTGCGCCTGCGCCTGCGCCTGCGCCTGCGCCTGCGCTTACATCTGCGTGTGCCTCTGCGCCCCCGAGGCGCGCTACCAGCGCGCGCAGCGGCGGGAGCGCGCGCTGAGGAGGCAGCTCCCCGAGCAGGCGCGCCGCGCGCCTCCGCGTGGCGTCGAGGGGCGCGGCGAGCGCCTCCGCCACCCGCGCCACCTCACGCGCGTCCCCCGCCCGCACCAGCGCCGCGCGCGCCGCGTCGCGCTCCGCGTGGTCTACCCCCCACAGGGCGCGCGCCACCTGGGCGCTCAAGGCGCGCCCTCCGCCGCTGCGCGCGCCTCCGCCCGCGCGAGCTCCTCCGCGCGCCACGGCTCCAAGAGCTCCCCGAGCTTGAGGAGCGCGCGCCAGCGCCCCCCCGCCCACACGAACCCGCTCACGCGCAGCCCGAGCGCCTGCCCGGGCGGGCGCCA
>VGTA01000662.1 GCA_016874875.1 Deltaproteobacteria bacterium
GCGCGGGGGGAGGCGGGGGGGTGAGCGGGGCGGGGGAGGAGCGCCAGCGGGGCGCTCGCGCTCGCGGGGGGCGAGGGGGGGCGCCAGCGGGGCGCGCGCGCACGCTAGACGGGGGAGGGACGCCCTCGCGGCGCGCGCGCCCACCAGACCGCAGAGGAGCGCGCGCCCCTCCCCCCCCGGAGGGGGGGTCGATTTTTTTACGCGCCCCCCGCGCCCTCCCCCGCCAGCCGGCGGGCGTGGCGGCGGCGCATCTCGAAGGTGCTCGCGGTGGACACCCAGGCCGTCAGCGACTCGCTGAGGGCGCGCAGGCGCTCCGAGTCCCCCCAGCGGCGCCAGGCGCGGTCGAGGGCGCGGCGGCGGCGGCGGTAGCGGCGGAGGCGGGGGGCGGTGAGGCGGGTGTGGGTGGGGAAGACGCGGAAGCCGAGCAGCGGCACGCCGAGGGCGGTGGGGCACAGCTCCGTGGCGCTCGGCTTGAGCCGCAGCCCCCACGCCGCGAGGTGCGCCGACACCTCCTCGTGGGCGCCCCACAGCGCCTCCTTGCTCTCGCCGAACAGCGTGAGGTCGTCCATGTAGCGCAGGTAGGCGCTCACGCGGGGGTCGCGCCGCAGGGCGTGGTCGAGGGGGGTGAGGTAGAGGTTGGCGAGGTGCTGGCTGGTGAGGTTGCCGATGGGCAGCCCCCGCCCCGGCGCGCAGCCCTCGGGGGCGTGGTCGATGAAGCGGTCGAGGAGCGCGAGGGCGGCGTCGCCCTTAAAGAGCCGCCGCGTGAGCGCCTTGAGGGGGTCGTGGGGGATCGTCTCAAAGTAGTGGGCGACGTCGAGGCGGAGCGCCCAGGGGTGCGCGCGGCAGCGCCCGCGGGCGTAGCGGAGGGCGCGGTGGAGTCCGCGCCCGGGGCGGCAGGCGTAGCTGTGGGGGTCGGCGTGCTGCTCAAGGCGCGGCGCCATGAGGGCGGTGAGGCTGTGGTGGACCACGCGGTCGCGGAAGGGGGCGGCGCTGATGAAGCGGGGCTTGCGGTCGCAGACCCAGAAGTGCCTGAACGCCCCCGGGCGGTACTCGCCGCTCAGGAGCTCTCGGCGCAGCGCCATCGCCTCTCGGTCGAGGTCGCACACAAAGGCGAGCGCCTCCGCGCCCCCCTTGTAGGCGCGCCGCGCCGCGTCCATGAGCCTGAGGGGGCAGGCGACCTCCTCGAGCTTGAGCAGCGCGCGTCGCATGGGGGGCTCCTCAGGGGCAGATAGGTCGCCCCGCGCCTCTTTCGCGCCCCCGGGGGGACCTACTCGACGCGGGGGCGGGGGTCGCTCTGGTCGCGGGCGCGACGCGGGCGCGAGGCCAGGTGGTCACGCACGGGGCACGGGCGCGGCGCCCTGGCGGGCGACGCGGCGGCGGGCGGGGAGTCGTGGTGAGCTGGAGAGACGCAGGCCGAGGTTCTGGTTGCGGTTGTCGGGCGTGTTCCTGTTGCGGTACGCCACGCGGCAGTTGTCGGCGTCGTTGTTCCACGAGCCGCCGCGTTTGACGCGCCTGCCAGCCCCGAGGCGGCGCTGGCCTGTTGCCGCCCTGAGGTGTATCACGCCCCCGACGGCGGCGCAAGGGGGGCGCGCCGCCCCCCCCCGCGCTTGCGCCACCCCCCGAGCATGCGCCCCGCCTCGTCGAGCCGCTCGAGGCGCGCGGCGTAGCGGGCGGCGGGCACGAGCGCCCGGGCGTGCGCCACGCGCAGGAGCACGCGGAGGCGGGCGAGGGCGGCGTCGGCGCGCGCCAGCGGGGCGTCCACCTCCCGCGCCGGGGCGTACCGGGCGAGGGTGAGCTGCTCGAGCACCTCGAGGGCCGCGTTGTCGATGCGCGACACGAAGCTGTAGCGCACGCGCTTGGGGAAGCGCTCGGTGTCGTCGAGCAGCTCGTGGAGGGTGGCCTCCCACAGGCGCAGGAGGGGCAGCTCGTCGGCGGGGGCGGTCACCGCGCCCCCTCGGGCGCCGCCGCGCGCCACGCCTGCTCCTCGCCCGCCTCAAAGGCGCGCACCACCTCCACGAGCGCCTCCCCCGCGAGCTTGAGGAGGCGCGGGCGGCAGTGGGGGAGGTCCCGGAGGGCGGCGAGGGAGGTGGGGCGGACGCGCGCCACCTCGCAGAGCAGGAGGTCGCTGCCGAGCTCATAGACGGGCAGGGCGGCGTCGGCGGCGCGGGCGGCGCGCCAGGCGCGGAGGGTCTGGTAGAAGCCCGCGCCCCGCTCGTCGAGGCGGGCGAGCGCCGCCTCGAGGTCCCGCTGCCGCCGCGCGCGCTCCTCACGGCGCTGCTGCGTGAGCGCCCCCTCCCCCGCCGCCGCCCGCCGCGCCTCCCGCTCCGCGGGCGGGTGCGGCGCCGGCTGGCTCCAGGGGTCCCTGGGGCCCCCGAGCCGCTCCGTCTCCACGAGCAGCACGAGCCACGCCCCGGTCGGGGTCTGGATCAGGTGGCTGCTCTGCCCCCTCAGCTGCCGCCCCGCCCCGAGCCAGGTCTGGAGGGGGGCGTCGTCGAAGCCCCCGTCGGGGGTGAAGGGGAGGTTGAGGACCTTGAGCTCTCGCATGGGGGCGCGGCTCCTTGGGGGCGGCGGGCGTTTGGTGGCTGTTGGGGGGCGGGGTGGTCGTCTAGCGGTCGTTTAGGGGTTACTAGGCGGTGCTTTAGCAGTCGTCTAGCGGTCGTCTAGCGGTCGTTTAGCAGTCGTTAAGTGCTCATCTAGCGATCGCTCCACGAGCTAACCACCCCCACCGGCGCATTTCAAAAAAAATCGCTCCCCCTCCGGGGGAGGGGAGGGGCGCAAGGCGAGCGCCTCGCCCAAAAAAACGCCCCCCCTTCGGGGGGGAGAGGCGC
>VGTA01000663.1 GCA_016874875.1 Deltaproteobacteria bacterium
GGGCGCGGAGGAGGGCGCGGGGCGCCGTGAGGAGGAGGAGCGGATGGAGCCTGACGCGGCGCTGCGGGTGGTGGATTTGGCGCACCAGCGGCTGTTTTCGCCTAAGGTGGAGCTGACGCAGAAGGAGCTGGATACGCTGGATGGGAACATCCGGCAGGTGAGCGGGGAGGAGGCGCTGGAGGGGGTGTTTTGAGTTTTTTACAGGTGCCAGGCACCTGTTATGTTACCAGGCACCTGTTATGTTATCGACACATATAGGATATTCTACTCAATGAAGACCGCCTTGATCGCCCTCGCCCTCCTCCTCCTCGCCCCCCTCACCGCCCCCGCGCAGCCGAGCCCGAGCCCCGCCCCGAGCGAGCCGCCCGCCCCCACCCCCGACGAGCACCTCGCCCCCGCGCCCCTCCTCGACACCCTCGACCCGCCCAGCGCCCTCACCGCCGACCAAGCCGACTGCGCCCAGCGCAAAGGGCGCTGGCAGGGCACAGGCCAGCTCCAGGGCTGCCTCATACAGCAGAAGCGCCAGGGGCGCTGGCGCTACCGCGCTGACCCCGAGGCCCCCATCACCGGCGTGGTCCACTTCCTCGACGACCAGCCCCACGGCCTCTACACCGAGCTCCACAAGAGCGGGCGCGGGGCGCGGCAGGGGCGCAACGAGGGGGGCAAGAAGCAGGGGCTGTGGCGCGAGTGGCACCCTGGGGGGCAGACCCGCGCCGTGCACTACTACCGCGACGACGTGCAGCACGGGCGCTCGTTCTCGTGGCACCCCACCTGCCTCCCGCGCGAGTGGGGCGCCTACGAGGACGGCGCGCCCCACGGCTACTGGCGCGCGTGGCAGCCGACGGGCGCGCGCAGCGAGGAGGGCGCCTACGAGCGCGGCGTGCGCGTGGGGGTGTGGGCGTTCTACCACGAGGAGGGCAACAAGATCCGCGAGGGGCAGATGGTGAGCGGCGTGGAGGAGGGCGAGTGGCAAGAGTGGCTCCACACGGGGCAGCCGTGGCGCAAGGTGAGCTTCGTGGGCGGGCAGCGCCAGGGGGAGGACGAGCGCGCCTGCGCCGCCCTCGGCGGCGAGTGGAGCGTGGACTATAAGGAGCGCCTCGATTCCTGCCAGCTGGGCGGGCGCGCCGTCATCGCCGAGCGCACCTACTACGAGAGCGGCGCCCTCAAGCGCCGCGCCGCCTACACCACCGAGGGCGATCGCACGGGCCTAGACCGCCTCTACCACCCCACCGGCGAGCTCTTGAGCGAGGGCGAGTACCTCCAGGGCTTCCCGAACAAGCGCCACGCCTTCCTCAAGCCCTCCGGCGAGCCCATGGGCGAGAGTCACATCCTCCTCGGCGCGGGCGACTGGACCAGCTACCACCCCACCGGCGCCGTGGAGGAGCAGGGGCGCTACGCGGGCGGCGTGAAGGTGGGGCGCTGGCGCGTGTTTTACCCGCACGGGCAGGCGGCGCCCTCGGCGGAGGGCGAGGCGGCGACCCCCGTGGGGCTCAAGGAGGAGCTCCACTTCAGCGACCGGGGCCTCCGCCACGGCCCCTACAGGTCCCTCTACCCCGACGGCGCGCGCAACGCTGAGGGGGAGTACGTGGAGGACCAGCGCGACGGCACCTGGCGCTTCTACTACACCAACGGCCAGCTCGCCATCGAGGCCGACTTCCTCAACGACATGCGCATGGGCCCCTGGCGCGAGTGGCACTGGCTCGCCAGCCCCCGCGTGGAGGGCGCCTTTGAGTTTGGGCGCCAGAGCGGCGCCTGGCGCGAGTACCACAACAACGGCAAGGTCAAGGCGGAGGGCTCCTACGTGGCGGGGCAGAAGGAGGGCCCCTGGGCGCTCACCTGGTACTCCGGGGCGCCGTGGCGCACCGTCCACTACGCCGGCGGCGTCCCCGATGACGCCGAGGCGCTCACCTGCGAGGAGCTCAGCGGCGAGTGGCGCGAAGACCTCGAGGGGCGCAAGGCGGGCTGCGACGTCTGCCGCCTCACCCCGGAGGGCTACCCCAAGCACCTCAAGGTGGGCCTGTGGCGCTGGTGGCACCCCACCGGCGCCCTCGAGGGCGAGGGGCACTATGAGGAGGGCGCCCCCCACGGCCTGTGGCGTCAGTTTGACGACGAGGGCCGCCTCACCCTCGAGGGGCGCTATGAGGCGGGCGCGCGGGTGGGCGTGTGGCGCGGCTTCTACCCGAGCGGCGCGGCGCAGTACGATGGGCGCTTTGAGGCCACCCCCGCCCCCGCCCCCGCCCCCGCCCCCGCCCCGGCCCCCGCCCCCGCCCCCGCCCCCGCCCCCGCCCACTCAGACCAGGGCGAGGGGGAGGAGGGCGACGGCAAGGGCGGCGTCGCCACCGGCGTGTGGTACACCTATCACCCGAGCGGCGCCCTTGAGAGCGCCGGCGAGTACGCGGCGGGGCGGCGCGTGGGCGTGTGGGCGTGGCTGCACGACGGCGGCGCGCCGGCGCAGGTGGGCGCCTATGAGGGCGGGCGGCGCGAGGGGCTGTGGGCGTCGTACTACCCCGACGGCGCCGTCCGCGAGCTCGGCGCCTATGAGGCGGGCGCGCGCGTGGGCGAGTGGCGCTGGTGGCGCGCGGGGGGCGAGGGCTGGCGCGCGCAGCGCTACGGCGCCCCCGGCGCGCGCGAGGCGCTGCCGCCCCCCGCCCCGCTCTCGGGCGAGGCGCGCGCTCTCCTCGCCGCCGCGCGCGATCAAGCTCGCGCCGCCCTCCCGCGCGGCGTGACGCCCATCGACGCGCCGCGCCCCGTCCTCCCCCCCGATGTCCTCGCCCCCCTCGCCGCCCTCGCCCCGCCCGCCCCGCCCGCCCCGCCCGCCCCGCCCG
>VGTA01000664.1 GCA_016874875.1 Deltaproteobacteria bacterium
TCCACCCGCGCGCAGGCGGCGAGGGCTGCGAGGGCTGCGAGGGCGGCGAGGGCGGCGCGGGCGAGGAGGGAGCGTGGCATCAAGAGCACCTCTTCAGCGTGTGGGGTCTAGGGAGTTGATAGCCGCACTCCGCGGGGGCGCGCAAGGGCGTTGGGGGGCTCCTCAGAGGTCAAGGCGCGCCCACGCCACCTCACCGGATGTCCGGGAGCGCCCACGCGCAGGGGTCAGCCCCCGGCGCGGCGCTCCTCGGGGGCGAGTCCCTCGCCGCGGAGCAGGTGCGCCGCCACCAGCTCAAGGCGGTCCTGCCCCCAATAGAGGGCGGGGGGCGCCCCGGGGCAGCGCACCTCAAACGACGGCGCCCCAAAGGCGCCGCGCGCCTGCGCCTCCTCCGTGTGGGCGCGCAGCTGCTCTTTGACGTCGTCGCGCGCCGCGGCGGCCAGCAGGGCGGGGGCGTCGAGGCCGGCGCCCGCGAGGGCCGCGCGCGCCACGACCTCGTCGCCCACGTCGAGCCCGCGCGCCCACGCCGCCTCATAGAGCGGGGCGGCGGCGCGGGGGTCCGCCACGGCGAGGCGCTGCGCGAGGGGGGTGCGGAGCGGGAAGGCGGCGGGGAAGCGGAGCGGCACGCCCCACCAGCGCGCCCAGCGCGCGAGGTCGCGCTCCACGTAGCGGCGCTTGGGCGCGGTCATCTCCAAGAGGGGCGCGTTGGGCGCGCCGAGGGCGCGGAACAGCCCCCCGAGCAGGATGGGGCGCCACGTGAGGCGCGCGCCGAGCCCCTCCACCACCCGCGCCGCCTGCGTGCTGGCGAGGTAGCTGAAGGGACTCGCCACGTCGTGGTACATCACCACCTCGGCGCCCGCCGCCGCCGCGCCCCCCCCCGCCCAGGGCGCCGGCGCGCGCGGCAGCCCCAGCGCCTCTCGCACGAAGGGCAGGCGGTCCTGCCCCCAAAAGAGCTCCGGCGCCTCGTCGCCGCGCCGCACCTCAAAGGTGGGCGCCCCAAAGATTCCCAGCCGCGCCGCCTCCCGCGTGCGCTCAAACAGCGCCCCCTTGGCCTCCTCGCGCTCCCAAGGCCGCCCGCTGAGCTCCGCGGCGTCTGCGGCCTCGCGCAGCGCGTCCTCGTCGAGGGGCGCGGAGTCGTGTAGGCTGTGCCCCTGCGCCCAGTAGCGCGCGAACAGCGCCGCCGAGGCGCGGGGGCGGAGGTGGGGGGGGGCGAGGCAGAGGAGGCGCATCGCCTCCACGGTGCGCTGCGGGTGGCGCGGCGAGAAGGCGAAGGGGGCGCCCCAGCGCGCCGCCCAGCGGTACAGCTCGAGGGTGTTCATGCGCGCCTTGGCGGGGCTCATGTGGGCGGCGGGGACCTGCGGCGCGCCGAGCTCGCGGAAGAGCCCCCCGAGCAGCATGGGCGCCCACTCCACCTCCACCCCCGCCTCGCGGGCGAGCGACTCCACCTGCGTGGAGGCGAGGTAGGCGTAGGGGCAGACGACGTCATACCAGAAGCGGACTCGTGGGCGCGCGCTCGTCATGGCGAGACCTCCGCGCGCCCGAGGGGGCCACCAGGGGGGAGGGGGCGGCGCGGCGCGCGGGGCGGAGGATACAAGACTCGCGCGCGCCGCGTCATCTTTTGCTATGAGGGGGCGGCCCCGCCTCGCCCCGCCTCGCCCCGCCTCGCCCCGCCTCGCCCCGCCCCGCCTCTAGGAGAGAGCCCCATGACCGCCCCGCGCGCCCCCCTCCAGGTGGGGCACATCACCCTCGACCACCCCACGATTCTCGCCCCCATGGAGAGCATCACCGACCGCCCCTTCCGCGGGCTGATTCGGGGCTTTGGCGGCTGCGGCCTCACCGTCACCGAGTTCGTGAGCAGCGAGGGGCTCAGCCGCCAAGACCCCAAGGCGTGGCGGCAGGCGGAGCTCGACCCCGACGAGCGCCCCGTGAGCGTGCAGATCTACGGGCGCGACCCGGCGCGCATGGCGGAGGCGGCGCGGATGTGCGAGGACCTCGGCGCCCACATCATCGACATCAACCTCGGCTGCCCGAGCAAGCAGGTGACGAGCGGCTGCAGCGGCTCGGCGCTCATGCGCGAGCCCGACCGCGCGCAGGACATCTTCCGCGCCGTCCGCGCCGCCATCCGCGTCCCGCTCACCGTCAAGATGCGCCTCGGCTGGGACGAGCGCTGCCACAACGCCCCCGACCTCGCCTATCGCGCGCAGGAGGAGGGCGCCTGCCTCGTCACCGTCCACGGCCGCACCCGCGCGCAGATGTACCGCGGGGCGGCGGACTGGGCGGCGGTGCGGCCGGTCAAGGAGCGCGTGCGCGTCCCCGTGGTGGTCAACGGCGACATCCTCACCGCCGACGACGCCCTCCGCGCCCTCGCGGAGTCGGGGGCGGACGGGGTGATGATCGGGCGCGGGGCCATGCGCGACCCGTGGCTCTTTGGGCGCGTGAGCGCCGCCCTGCGCGGCGCGCCCTTCGAGGAGCCCTCCCTCGACGAGCGCGAGGGCGCCCTCCTGCGCTACTTTGACCTGCTCTCGATGGGCGTGCGGAGCGAGACGCACGCCGTGGGGCGCCTTAAGAAGACCCTCGGCTTCTTCACGCGCGGCCTCCCCCACGGCGCCGCCCTGCGCGACGAGGCTTTCCACCTGCACGCCCTCGCCCCCCTCTACGACGCCGCCCGCCGCTACTTCGCCCTCCTGCGCGCCGAGGGCCTCACCCACGGCTTCGCCGAGCTCCACGAGGCGCACCCGCTGGGCGCGGCGCTCAGCGAGCGCGAGGAGAAGTACGCGGTCTTTAGCCGCTGAGGCGGGCGCGCAGGGGGCGCCGCCCCGCCCCGCG
>VGTA01000665.1 GCA_016874875.1 Deltaproteobacteria bacterium
AGAGCCCCGGCGGGGCGACCACCGAGGCTCTCTCTCCACCGCTCACGCTCAACGCGCGCCGCGGCGCTGCACAGCTCGGGATGAGGGACTTGAACCCCCGACCTAGTGATTAACAGTCACCCGCTCTAACCGACTGAGCTAATCCCGATCAAGCGATGTCACCTATAGCAGGCTCGCCGCCCCTCGTCAAGTTTTTTTACACCGCTCACGCTCTCTCGCCTCGCACCTTCCCCCCCCCACCCACACAGAAGAGTCGCCACGCGCCGCACGAGACGCTACACTCGCCGCCGAGGGTCGCCGCGACCCGACCCCGCCCACATCGCTCGACCACCGCTCAAGCAGACACAGAGGAGACACCATGGCCGACGAGCCAAAAGTGGACCAATCCGTCATGATCAGCCTCGATAACCTCCTGTCCGACGACGAGCTCAGCGGGCTCCCAGGGGCGGAGGGGCCCAAGGCGCCTAAGGGCGTCAACCTCGCCGCGCTCGGGCAGGTGGGACTCAACCAGACGGGCGAGCACCGCGCCCCCATCCACGCCCCCGTCGTGCAGCGCCTCGAGATCAATGGGCCTAAGCGCAGCGGCGTGGTCATGTACCTCCTGCTCACGCTCACGGGCGTGGGGTTGGTGGGCGGGGGCATCTTCCTCGGTAACCGCTTTGTGCTGCCCTCCGCCACGGAGCAGGCGCCGCAGGCGCTGACGGCGACGCAGGCGCCTGCGCCCACCACTGCGCCCGCCACTGCGCTCACCACTGCGCCCATCACTGCGCCTATCACTGCGCCCACCACTGCGCCCACCCCCGCGCCCACCCCCGCGCCCACCCCCGCGCCCACCCCCGCGCCCGCCCCCGCCCCCGGGAGCTCGGCGGCCGCGGGGGAGGGGGCGGGGGGGCAGGAGGCGCGGGGGGCGAGCGCCCCGAAGAGCGCGAGCCCTAAGCAGCCCGCGAAGCCCAAGGCCGCCGCCAAGGAGCCGGAGCCCGCCCCGGAGCCCGCCGCCCCGCCCCCGGAGCCGGCGCCGGCGCCCAGGGCGGAGCCTAAGCGCTCGGAGGCCGCCTCGCTCCTCAGCGCCCTCAAGTCCCCTAAGGGCCCCTCGCCCGCCCCGGGCGCCGCCGCCGCCCCGGCGGCCGGGGGCCTCAAGGTGCGCCTTGAGCGCGAGGACATCCTGGGGACCGTCAGCAAGAACCAGGCGACGGTGAACCAGTGTAAGGCGATGGTGAAGACGCCGGGCACGCGCGTGGAGCTCCGCCTGGTCATCGACCCCAGCGGCGCCGTGAGCGCGGTGACGCTCTTGGCGCCTGAGGAGTATAAGGGCTCGCCGCTGGAGGGCTGCGTCAAGGAGCGCGTGAGCCGCTTCGCCTTCCCTCAGTTCGGCGGCGCGCCGATGTCGATCAAGCTGCCCTTTATGCTCTAGGGGGCGCCCTCAGGGCGCGCTCATGAGCGTGGTGTTGACCGTGTAGAGGACGCTGGTGCCCGTGTAGCTCACCACCACCAGCAGCGCCGGCCCCGTGCCGCTCAGCTCCTCGGTGGCGCCCGTCCCGTTGCTCGTCTGCAGCGGCATGTCGGGCGACGCCTCGCTCACCTGGTAGAGGTCGAGGTCCGCCTGCGCGGGGTCAAAGCTGATGCGCACCGTCCAGGCGCCCTCGGTCGTGACGCTGAAGAAGTCGGGGCCCGCGGTGCAGATGCCCGCGCGCAGCTCCCCCGCCGACAGGGGCGTCGCCTGCCCCGGCTCGTCGTTGGGCTCCCCCGCCTCGTCGTCGGTGGGCCCGCAGATCGACATGAACGGGGGCGGCTCAAAGGTGCTCCAGTCGCGCGTGGGGTCGCGCGCGATCTCCACGAACGGCACCATCCCGCGCTCGCGGTTGAGGTTCTGGGTCGTGAGAATCATCATGTCGCTGCGGCGCACCACGTAGGAGTCGGGGAACGCCTCCACCGCCGGCGACTGCCCAAAGAAGCGCGGCACGGGCTGCGCGTCCACGTCGCCCACGAAATACCCCTCCGTGGGCCCCAGCAGCGCGCTCAGGTGCTCGTTGGCGAAATCGCTGTCGGCGGGCGCGTAGTCGCGGTCCTGCACGTCGATGTAGATGAGCAGCCCGCCCTCGTCCTTGAGCGTGGGGTTGAGCGCCGCCACGGCGCGCAGGTAGTCGGGGCAGGCGGGGCACCAGCCGGCGGTGGTGAGGAGGTTGATCGTCTTCACCCAGTCGAACTCGGCGTTGCAGTACACGTCCTCGAGGCGCAGGGGCGCCTCCTCGCCGGTGCGGGCGCTGAAGGCGCTCACCCAGCGGAGGGGGGGCAGGACCGTGTTGAGCTCCATGCGCAGGTTGAAGGACGCCCCCGTGGGCCCGGGGTAGGCGCACTGGACGGTGGGCGCCCACTCGAGGGTCTTGGAGAGGCCGGCGAGGGTGGCGGTGGCGCGCGCGCGCAGCTCGGCGCGGCTGCCGACGGCGGCGACGCCCGCCGCGCTCACGGTGACGTTGCTCGTGAGCGCCTCCCAGGTCACGGAGTCCGGCGCGCGCTCGCTGCCGTCGCTCATGATCACCTTGACGCTGAGCGGCACCTCGCTGCGCACGCTCACCTCCGCGGGCGCCTCGAGGCGCATGTCGACGGGCTCCACGCTGGGCGCCTCGACGCCGCCAGGGGTGGCGCCCGCAGGCGCCTCGCCGCCGCCCGCCGCGCCGCCGGGCCCGCCGCCCTCAGGCGCCTCGCCGCCCTGCGCGCCGCCAGACTCGGGGGGGGTGGGATTCTTCTCTTCGCAGGCGACGCTCAGGGCGAGCGCGGCGGCGAGGAGCAGGGGGAGGGGTCTGAGGGGCATGAGGG
>VGTA01000666.1 GCA_016874875.1 Deltaproteobacteria bacterium
GAGCGCGAGGCGCTGCTCGGGCTGGAGGGCGCGGAAGGCGTCGTCGAGCGCGGCGCCGAGCTCGCGCCGCTGCCGGCGCGCCGCCGCCCCCTCCCCCGCCCCCGCCCTCTCCCCCGCCCTCTCCCCCGCCCTCTCCCCCGCCCTCTCCCCCGCCGTCGCCTCCCACCCCTCGTGCTCCCCCCACCCGGCGCGGCACCGGGCGCGCAGCTGCGCGAGCTGGTCGTGCGGCAGGCGCAGCAGGAGCTTAAAGTACACCTCCGCGACCTCGTGCCGTGGGAGGTCCATGCGCGCGAAAAGGGCGTGGTGGAGGGTGAGCGCCCCCTCGGGGAGCGCCCACGGCTCCCCGATCATCTGATTCACCTCGAGGTCAGCGGCGATGTTGTAGAGGTCCGCCTGCGCGCGCAGGTGAGGGGCGTGGATCTGATAGACGTGCGAGAGGAGGATGTGCAGCGCCTCGTGCTTGAGGACGGCGCCCCGCTGCGACCGGCTCACGAGCGTGTGAAGAAAGAAAGAGGGGTTGAGCACGAGCGCTAGGCGCCCGTCGAGGAGCGTCACCCCCGCCGTCAACACCACGTCGCTGATCTCCACCGTGCAGGCGCTCAGGGCGCGCCCAAAGAAGGGGTCCACGATGAACATGTGCTCCATCACCTCGCCCAGCGCGACGCGCGCGCGGTCGCGCAGGGCGGCGCGCCCCTGCAGGTCGGCGAGGAGGTCAGCGGCGGTGGGGCGGGGGGGGCGCTGGGGAGAGCGCTGAGAGGAGCGCTGAGAGGAGCGCTGAGAGGAGCGCTGAGAATCGCACACCCCCGCCAGCTCCTCCGGCGAGAGACACGCGAGCGCCCTCGGCGTCAGCGACTCCCGCGCCCGCGTGAAGAGCTCGCGGAGCGCGCGCTCCCCCTCGGCGAACGAGCGCGGCCCGAGGGGGGAGGCGCTGTCCACGTGCGACAGCCACACGCGCGCGTCCTCCGCCCCCTCGCGCCCCACCAGCGCCGCCACGGCGGGCTCGGCGCGGCGGGGCGCGAGGCGGCGGTAGAGCGCGTCGGCGGAGAGCCCCTCGCGCGCCTCGAGGAGCTCGAGCTCATCGGGGCGCAGGTCGCCCGGGAGGGGGGCGAGCGCGCGGGTGGAGAGCTGAGCCTCCACCCCGAGGCAGAACCAGAACAGGCGCGCCTCCACCCGCCGCGGGCGCTCAGCGAGGAGCGCGTCGCGCAGGCGCCGCGGGTGCTGCAGGAAGAGCCGCTGCTCCGCCCGCCGCAGCGCGCTCGCCCGCGCCGCCGCGTCACAGAGCGCGTCGAGGAAGAAGCGCGCGTGCACCACCAGCTCCCCCCCCCGCGCGCTCAGGCGCACGCCCACGGCGCGGCACTCCTCGCGGCGGTGGGTGAGCTTGAGCGGCAGGCGCCGGAGAGCGTAGGCGTGCAGGGGAGAGGGGACCTGCCCCTCCTCGCCCTGCTCGAGCAGCGCGAGCGCCTCTTGGAGCGCCTCGCGAGCGCGAGCCTCTAGCGCCTCTAGCGCATCTGGCGCATCTGGCGCATCTGGCGCATCTGGCGCATTTGGCACATTTGGCGCATTTGGCGCGTTTGGGGCATTTGGCGCATTTGGCGCGTTTGGCGCATCTAGCGCCTCAGGAGACCGAGCAGACTCAGCCGCGCGGTCCGCCCCCAGAGGGGGCTCTGCGGAGGGGAGCGCCGGTGACACTCAGGCCCCCTTCAGAATCAGGAGGGCGAGGGCGGCGTCGTTGACGAGGTCGCGGACCTGCGGCGACGCCGCGCGCGTGAGGTCGCTGTGGAGTCCGAGGCGCTCTTGGGGGGTGAGGAGGTCGGACTTGAGGACGGCGAGGAGGTTGCGCTTGTGCTGGGGTGTGGCGGCGTAGCCGGGGGCGAGGAGGATGCGCTTGAGCTCGCGCGAGAGCTGCGCCACGCGCTCGGGGAGCGGCGCGCCGTGGGCGGAGGTGTAGGCGCTCAGGCGGCGGAGCGCCTCGGCGGCGCTCGGGGCGTTGAGGAGGTCCTCGGCGTACATGCCCTCGTGCTCCTCGCTCACCAGGTGCACGATGAGCTCGTCCACCGTCTCCTTGTCCACGCAGCCCTCCCCCACCACGCGGATAAAGCTGAGGACGTCCTCGTCGGCGTAGGTGTGGAGCTCGTTGATCTGCAGGAGGAGGGCGCTGAGGGTGCGGGCGGTGGTGCGGGGGCGATCGAGGGCGGCGGGGCGCCGGAGGACGAACTGCACGAGCGGCTCCTTGAGGCCCGCGCCCCGCGCCCAGGTCGCCCAGTCGCTGGGGTCGAACACCAGCGTCAGGTGGGCCATGCGCGTGTGGGTGGCGCTGTCGAGGGGCGTGACGTGGTAGTCGCCGCTGTCGGGGTTGGCGGTGAGGACGACGTCCCAGTGGTCGGGGAGCTGCCAGCTGAGGAGGCGCCCGAGCTGGAGCAGCTGCAGGACGCCCTGCTGGACTCGCCTGTCGGCGCGGTTAAAATCGTCGAGCAGGAGGACGCCGGGGCGCGTGGGGTCCGCCTGGTTCAGAATCTTGGAGATCCACTCGGGCTGGCGGTAGACGGTGGTGATGAGGGGGCCGTGGGGGACCTCGGGGGTGGGGTTGAAGGTCTCCGGTAGCCCCAAGAGGTCGCCCATGTCCTCGATCTGGGCGAGGGAGAGGTACACGAGGTCGTAGCCGCGCTCGGCCGTAAAGGCCATGACCGTCTCTGTCTTTCCAACGCCGTTTCGCCCCCACACGCACACGGGCAGGGCGCGCAGGCCGCGCTGGCGCAGCTTGTGGTTTTGCGAGAGGAGCGTCGTCAGCGTCCGCTTGAGGGTCGCGGGGGT
>VGTA01000667.1 GCA_016874875.1 Deltaproteobacteria bacterium
CTGCGGGCGCGCCACGGGGTCGGTGACGGTGCCGCTGGTGATCGACCTCGAGGGGAGCACGTTTTTCGCGGCGCGCGACGACTCCTTCTCGCTGCAGCTCGCTGAGCTGCCGAGTCGCTGCCCAGAGGAGGGCGGCGCGGGGGGCGGGGCGGGCGCGGAAGGCGGGGCGGGCGCGGAAGGCGGGGCGGGCGCGGAAGGCGGGGCGGGCGCGGAGGGCGGGGCGGGCGCGGGGGGCGGCGAGGGGGGCGCGCCGCCGCCCCAGGGCCCCGACCTGAGCGCGGTCCCCGGCGCCCTGGCGGACCTCACGGGGCACTGGCTCGTCAACATCAAGCTGCCCGTGCCCATCCCCCTCAAGCTGTGGGCGGCCCTCCTCTACACGCCCAACCCCGCCGGTGGGGGCGGGGCGCTGAGCGGCGCCCTCCGCCGCGAGCTCGACCCCTTCGACGCGCCCCCCCTCGTCACCTTCTCCACGCGCGTGGACGCCGAGGGGCGCTTTGAGGTGTGGCTGCCGGGGTTCGCGCTCGCCGGGGCGGTGCCGGTGGAGGCGGACCTGCTCATCAGCGGGGTCACGCTGGCGGAGGGCGGCGCGGCGGGCGGCGCGGAGGGCGGGGCGGCGGGCGGGGCGGCGGCGGCGTGGTGCGGGGGGGGGGCGGGGCAGGTGCGCCGCCCGGCGCCCATCGGCCCCGAGGGCACCCCGCTCTACGCGCACCGGTGGGCGCCGGGCACGCCGCCCCCCGCCCCGCTCCTCGACGCCTGCCCCTGAGCGCCGCGGTCATGGAGGACCTCTGGGTGTACGCCCTCGCCGCCCTCGTGGTGGTGCCCTCGCCGCTCTTGATGTTCTTGAGCAGCGAGGCGATCGCGGTGGCGCTGGCGCTGCAGGGGCGCCCGCCGCTCGCCGTGGCGCTCGCCCTCGCCCTCGGGCAGCTGGCGGGCTTCACGCTCTTGTTTATTTTTGGGGAGAGCCTCTGCGAGCGCTCGGCGCGCCTCCGGGCCCTGCGCGCGCGCCTCGACGTGGAGCGCTTCCGCCCGCGCGCCACGCCCCTGTTCGCCACCGCCGCGCTCCTTGGGCTCCCGCCGCTCAACCTCAGCACCCTCGCCGCCGCCGCCGTGGGGCTGCCGCTGCGGCGGGTGGCGCTGCTCACGCTCTGCGGGCGCACCGCGCGCTACTGGGCGGTGGCGTCGGCGCCGGGGGCGTTCGCGGCGCGCCTTGACCTCAGCTGGCTGCCGACGTGGCTCGCGCCGCCCTGAGCCGCGCCGCCCCGAGCCAGGGGGGCGTGAGGGGCGCGTGAGGGGCGCGCGGGGCGCTCCGCCGCCGGCGGGGCGCGTGGCGGTCTTTTCTGTGAGCGCCGCATGGGCTATGCTCCCCCGCACACGCGCCCCGCGCGCCTCTCCGGACGGAGCCCTCAGGAGCCCCCATGCACACCCCGCCTCCCCGCGCGCCGCGCCTCGCGCGCCTGCTCGCCCTCGCCCTCGCCGCGCCTGCCCTCGGGTGGGGCTGCGACGGCGACGCGGAGACGCCGCTCGACCCCACGCCGCGCGCGCTCTGCAACCCCTCCGACCCCGCCTGCGACCTCGAGGACGCCGACGCCGACGGCGTGCTCAACGGCGCCGACGATTTCCCGCTCGACCCCCGCTGCCAGCACGCCGGCGCCGACTCCTGCGAGCAGTGCGGCGTGCCGTGCGCCGCGGGCACCTTCTGCGAGCGCCAGCTCAGCGCCGGGCGATTTGTGGAGGCGGCGTGCGCCCCCGCGCAGGGGGAGCTCTGCAACGGCGCCGACGACGACGGCGACGCCGTGGTGGACGAGGGCCCCCCCGCCGATCGCCAGCAGGGGGTCTGCGGCGGGGCGCTCAAGGTGTGCGGGCCGGCGGGGGGGTTCGTGGACCCCGACTACGCCGCGCGCCCGGGCTACGTGGAGGGCGGCGAGCTCTGTGATGGGCTCGACAACGACTGCGACGGCTACACCGACGAGGCGCCGCGCGCCGCCCGCGCGCTCGGCGTGTGCGCGGGGCTGCGTCAGGTGTGCGCGGGCGGCGCCTTCGCCGAGCCCGACTACGCCGCCGTGGAGGCCTACGCCGCTGTGGAGCTGTGCGATGGGCTCGACAACGACTGCGACGGCGACGTGGACGAGGAGGTGCCCACGGTGGGGGAGGAGTGCGGGGCGGGGGTGGGCGCCTGCTATGAGGTGGGCGTCACGGTGTGCAACGCGCTGCTGGCGCGCGTGGAGTGCTCCGTCAACGGCGCGGCGCCGCGCGCCGAGTCGTGCAACGGGCGCGACGACGACTGCGACGGGCGCCTCGACGAGCAGCTCCCCAACACCGGCGCCGCCTGCGTGGCGGGGCAGGGGGAGTGCGCCGTGCCGGGGGTGCTGATCTGCGCCGACGAGACGGGGGCGCTCATCTGTGACGCGCTCCCGCTGCGCCCCAACCCCGAGGCGTGCAACGGGCTCGACGACGACTGCGACGGCGGCGTCGACGAGGACGCGCTCGGCGCCGGGGAGACGTGCCGCGTGGGGGTGGGCGCCTGCGCGCGCTTTGGGCAGCTCACGTGTGACCCGGATTCGCGCGTCCTCGTGTGCTCTCAGGAGCCGAGCGAGCCCACGGCGGAGGTGTGCAACGGCGCCGACGACGACTGTGATGGGCGCACCGATGAGCAGATTCCGGGGGTGGGCGAGGGCTGCGTGGTGGGGGCGGGGCGCTGCGCGGCGCAGGGGGCGTTCGTGTGCGACGGCGACGCCGGCGCGGTGGTGTGCGACGCGGCGCCGCGGGCGCCCTCGGCGGAGGAGTGCAACAACCTCGACGACGACTGCGA
>VGTA01000668.1 GCA_016874875.1 Deltaproteobacteria bacterium
CGGGAGGCGCCCCCGCGCCGCGCGCAGCCCCCGCGCCTCATAGTACTCCGGCGTCGTGCCCACCAGCGGCGCCCCCCCCGCCGTCCACTTGAGGTGCAGCGGCGCCGGCCGCAGCGCCCCCGCCCCGCCGAGCTCGCTGAGCGCGCGCCACGGCAGGTCCTTGAGCTTGCCCCCCCGCAGGTAGAGCGCCCCGAGCGCGAGGTCGTAGCGACTCCCCGGCGCCCCCACGAGCAGCGGCGTGGACTCGGCCCGCGCCCGCAGACTCCGCTCGTAGCGCGCGCTCACGACCCCCAGCCCGAGCGGGAACGCCGCCGTGAGCGCCAGCGCCAGCGTGAGGGCGAGGGCGCGCCCGCGGTAGCGCCACAGCGCCCGCGCCGCGAGCCAGGCGGCGCCCCGGGCGGGGAGCGGGGGGGCGGCGGCGAGCGCGGGGGCGAGCGCGGGCGCGGGCGCGGGCGCGGGCTCAGATAGCGGCGGCGGCGGCGGCGGCGGCGGCGGCGGCGGCGGCGGCGGCGGCGGGAGCGGCGCGCCGCCCGCCGGGGCGCGCCAGGCGCCCACGTCCACCACATCCGTAAAGCCGTCGAGGAGCGCGCGGTCGTGCGTCACCACCACCAGCGCCTCCCGCGGCGACGCGCAGAGCAGGCGCAGGAGGTCGCGGGCGCGGGCGGGGTCGAGGTGCGCCGTGGGCTCGTCGGCGAGGAGGAGCGCCGGGGCGCCGAGCAGGGCGCGGCAGGCCGCCACGCGCTGGCGCTCCCCCTGCGACAGCGCGCGCGGCGCGCGCCCGCCGAGCGCCCCCACCCCCGCCGCCGCCAGCAGCCCCTCCGCCTCCCCCGCGCGCCCCGCGCGCAGCCCCAGACTCGCCGGCAGGCGCACGTTCTCGAGGGCGCTGAGGTGCTCGAGGAGCGCGAACTCCTGCGCGAGCAGCCCCACCCGCGCCCCGCGCCACGCGCGCCGCTCGGCGTCGCTCATGAGGTGCAGCGGCGCGCCGCCCACCCACACCTCCCCCTCCTGCGGCGCCGTCACCCCCGCCAGAATCATCAGCAGCGTGCTCTTCCCCACCCCGCTCGGCCCCACCAGCGCCACGCGCGCCCCGCGCCCCACGCGCCACTCCCCCACGCGCAGCTCCCCCCCCTCCGCGCCCCAGCGGTGGCGGAGTCCCCGGACGACGATCACCTCCCCCGCGCGCGGCGCGCTCACCGCGCCAGCTCCGGCGCGCCCTCGAGCTCCGGGCGGCGGGCGTGGCCGCGGGCCTCGTGGCGGACCACGCGCCAGCCCTTGGGCGTGTGCGCCACCACGTAGCGCGCCTCGTGCTCGTTGACGCGGCGGTGCGTGTGCCCCCAGTGCGTGACCTCCCCCACCACGCGCCAGCGATACGCGCACGCGAACGCGCCGCGCGTGAGGGAGGCGCTCAGCGCCCCGAGCACCTCGCGCTCGCGGTCGAGCAGCGGCAGGCGCTCCCAGCGGAGCGGGCGCACCAGCGTCACCTTGGCGCGCGCCCCCCCCTCCTCACGGAGCGTCAGCGCCCCCGCCACCTCCTGGAACGTCCAGTCGAGCAGGGGCCCCGCCACGCTCTCGGCGAGGGCGTCATAGACCTGCTCGTCGCGCTCGTAGTCAAAGGCGCGGTAGATGTTGTGGTGGAGCGCCTCAAAGAGCGCGCGCGCCTCCTCGTCGCCGAGCGCCACCTCCCCCCCCACGGCGGCGCGCAGGGCGGCGGGGCGGAGGGGCGAGGGGCGCCCCGCCGCCGCCAGCGCCCCCCACGCCGCCGCCAGCGCCGCCGCCGCCGCCCCCGCCCTGCGCCCCGCGCCGCCCCCCGCCCCCCGCGCCGCCAGCCCCGCCAGCGGCAGCGCCGCGAGCCACCCCCACGCCCACAGCGGCGAGGGGGGCGGCGGGGGGGCGAGGGCGAGCGCCTCGAGGGCGGGGGGGCGCGCCCGCTCCCCCGCGGGGCGCCACACCGCCTCGGGCTCCTCGGGGGTGAAGCGCACAGGCGTGAGCTCGTCTTGATAGATCACCACCCCCGGCATCTGCTTGCTCGTGAGCTGCTCGGCGGAGCGCCGCCCCGCGCGCGCCCACAGCGTGGGGCTGTCCCAGATGAGGCGGAGCTGCTTGGGGGGCGACTTGAGCCCCACCTCAAGCGTGAGAATCGCCGCCCCCTCCCCGCCGCTGTGCAGCTTCACGCCCTCCGCCAGCGGCGCCGCGTCCGTCTCGCTCAGGGGCGCCGTGAGCACGAGGTCGAGCGCCGTGAGGAGGGGGCGCGCGCGCACCCCGTCCACGAGCAGCGGGTTGTGCGCCTGGAAGTGCCCCTCGAGCTGCCCCCGCACGTCCCGCTGCAGCTCCGGCGACAGCGGGCGGTCAAAGTCCACCGAGGCGCGGAGCAGCCCGTTCATCAGCTCGCGCGGCAGGCAGACCGTGGCGCGGAGGAGCCCCTCCGTCACCTCGTAGCTCGCGAACAGCACCGGCCGCTGCTGCGCCCACGCGTGCGCCCGCGCCTCCCGCGCCCCCGCCGCCAGCGCCAGCCCCAGCGCCAGCGCCAGCCCCAGCGCCCGCCCCAGCGCCCGCCCCAGCGCCCACCCCCGCGCTCCCCGCCCCTCGCCGCTGCCTGCCTGCCTCATCGTGGTGCTCCTCCTCGCCGCGCGGTGCGCGCTCGCGGTGTGCGCTCGCCGTGCGCGACGAGGCGCGACCACATATATGCGTCACCCAAAGGGTCTTGTCGAGAGTCGCGCGATGTGTATGATACGCGCGTACATACACACACAGATAGGCAACACACCTACATGAGAGCACACCCGCGCCCCGTCCTCGCCCGCCC
>VGTA01000669.1 GCA_016874875.1 Deltaproteobacteria bacterium
CAGGTAGCCGCGCAGCGGGTAGCGGCGGCGCCAGAGCTGGAGGTGGTGCATAAAGCGCAGGCGCCCGGCGCGGCGCGCCGCCCACGCGGCGTCCACCGAGGCGGCGAGGCCCACGAGGAGAGGGGCAGCGAGCGCCACGCTCGGCGGCCCCCACGGGAGTCCGGCGCTCGCCGGCGCGGCGAGGGCGGCGAGCGCCGCCGCGGCCACCGCGCCCCACCCCGCCGCCCACGCCCCCGCGCTCAGCGCCCGGCGGAGGCGGCGGAGCGCGCGGAGCGCCCACGGGGAGGCGGGGGGGAGGCGGGCGAGGAGGGAGCGCGGCAGCGGGCGGGCGAGGGCGCCCCAGGGGAGGGCGGCGAGGGCGAGGGCGGCGAGGAGCGCCCACATGAGCGCCTGCGCGGCGCGCCCCTCGGCGGTGGCGGCGAGCGCCTCGCCCCCCCACAGCGCGCTCAGCGGCGGCGGCGCGCTCGGCGGCGCGAGGGCCACCCAGGCGGCGAGGGCGGTGGCCTGCGCGCGCATCCACGCCCCCCGCGCCCGCCGCGCCCGCGGGCGCTGCCACTCGATGTAGAGCTGGTTGACGCTGAAGTGGTAGCGCCCGCCGGCGGTGACGGAGTCTACGAGCGAGAGCCAGCGCGCGTCGGTCATGTCGAGGCAGCCGTAGAAGGCGCTCGCGCGCCCGCACCTCGCGCACCGAGGGCGCGCCCGCACCGCGCGGTGTTGACAGATGGGGCAGACCTCTAGCAAGCGGCCTCCAAGTCTCCTGTGGTGCGGCTTTCTATACCTTAAAATGATCGATCATGATAGCCTTAGAGGAGACTCTTGGAGGAGACTCTTGGAGGAGTCTTGGAGGAGTCTTGGAGGAGTCTTGGAGGAGTCTTGGAGGAGTTAAGGAAGTAAAAGCAGCCTGAGGGACAAGCGAGACGAGATGCGCGCCAAGGCGTGTTGTGTCCCTCGCGCCCGCCCCCGCCCCCGCCCCCGCCGCCCCCGCCGCCCATGCTACAGCACATCACGATCTACAACTTCGCCATCATCGAATCCGAAGAGGTCCACCTCGCGGGGGGCTTCACCGCCCTCACGGGCGAGACGGGCGCGGGCAAGTCCATCATCCTCGACGCCATCACGCTGCTCCTCGGGGGGCGGGCGAGCGTCGACATGGTGCGGCGCGGGCACGAGCGCGCGTCGGTGGAGGGGACGTTCGCCCTCAGCGGCGAGGACCGCGCGGCGGTGGAGGGGCGCCTGCGCGCCCTCGCCCTCGCCCCCCGCCCCGACGGGCTGCTCACCATCTCCCGCGCCGTGAGCCTCAACGGCAAGAACAAGGCGCAGGTGAACGGCCAGGAGGCGCGCGTGGCGGACCTGCGCGGCCTCACCGAGGGGCTGGTGGAGATCGTGCGCCAGCACGAAAGCTACGCGCTCCTCGACCCCGAGCGCCACCTCGAGCTGCTCGACGAGTTCGGGGGGCTGTGGGGCGAGGCGCTCGCGGTGAGCGACCTCGTGGAGCGGAGCGCGGCGCTCGACCGCGAGCGGCGGCAGCTCGAGGCGACCGAGGCGGAGCGGCGCGAGCGCCTGCGCCAGCTCAAGGCGCGCCTTGAGCAGATCGAGCGCCTGGCCCCCGAGCCCGGCGAGGACGAGCGCCTGGTGCGCGAGATTCGCCTCCTGCACGCCGCCGAGCGCCTCAAGGGCTGGGTGGACGAGGGCCTCGGCGCCCTCTACAGCCGCGACGGCGCGGTGCTCGACGCCCTGTCGCACCTCAGCCGCGGCCTCGAGCGCCTGACGGCGGTGGACGAGCGGCTGCAGGGCTTCTACGAGGCGCTCGGGCGCGCGCAGCTCGAGCTCGAGGAGCTCACCCACGACCTGCGGCGCTTCCGCGGCGAGATTCCCACCGACGCCGACGCCCTGAGCAGCCTCGAGGCGCGCCTCGCCGCCCTCGAGCAGCTCAAGGCGGACTACGGCCTCGACCTCGAGCGCGTCCTCGGAGTGGCGGAGGAGGCGCGGCGCGAGCGGGCGGCCCTGCGGGCGCTCGACGCGCGGGTGGGGGAGGCGGCGCGCGAGGCGGGGGAGGCGCGGGCGCGGGCGGAGGAGGCGGCGCGCGCGCTGAGCGCCCGCCGCGCCGCCCTCGCGCCGCGCCTGAGCGCGCTCGTCGAGGAGGAGCTCAAGACCCTCGGTATGGCGCAGTGTCGCTTCAGCGTGGAGCTGAGCCCCGCGCCGCTCTCGCGCGCGGGCCTCGACCGCGCCGAGCTCTTGATCTCGCCCAACCCCGGGGAGGGCTTTAAGCCCCTCGCGCGTATCGCCTCGGGCGGCGAGCTGAGTCGCCTGACGCTGGCGCTGAAGGTGGTGCTGATGCACACGGACGCCACGCCCACCTATGTGTTTGACGAGGTGGACAGCGGCATCGGCGGCGGCGTGGCGGAGGGGGTGGGGCAGAAGCTCAAGCGCATCGCCCTCGACCGCCAGGTGGTGTGCATCACGCACCTGCCGCAGGTGGCGTCGTGCGCGCACCACCACATGCGCATCGAGAAGGTCCTGCTTCAAGACAGGACCTTCAGCTCCATCCGCGCCCTCTCCGAGCAGGAGCGCGAGGGCGAGCTGGCGCGCATGCTCGGCGGGCAGGACATGACCGAGGCGACCGTGGCGCACGCCCGCGAGATGATCACGCGCGGCCGCCGCCCCCTCGCCGAGGACACGAGCGGCGAGGGCCGCCCCCCCCGCGCGGCCCCCCCCCCCCCCCCCCCCCCCCCCCCCCCCCCCCCCCCCCCCCCCCCCCCCCCCCCCCCCCCGCCCCGCGCCCCCGGGGCGCCCCCTGACG
>VGTA01000670.1 GCA_016874875.1 Deltaproteobacteria bacterium
GCGCCTCAGAGGCGCAGGCCCCCGTCGATGTCGAGGCAGCGCCCCGTGAAGTACTCGCACTCCACGATAAAGCGCACGCCGGCGAAAATCTCATCGGCGCCCCCGAGGCGGCGGAGGGGGACCTGCTGGACCATCTTGTCGACCATCTCGGGGCGCATGCCCTGCAGGATGGGCGTCTCGATGAAGCCGGGGGCGATGGCGGCCACGCGAATCTGGTAGCGGGCGAGCTCCTTAGCCCAGGTGACGGTGTCGGCGACCAGGCCGGCCTTGGCGGCGGAGTAGTTGGCCTGGCCCATGTTGCCGGCGCGAGACACGCTGCTGATGTTGACGATGACGGCGGGAGTCTCGCCGCCCCCCTCCACGAGGCGCCGGCTGAGCTCGCGGGTGCACAGGAAGGGGCCCGTGAGGTCCACGTCGAGGACGGTCTGCCACTGGCTGAGGGTCATGGTCTGCACCTCGCCGGTCGCCTTGTCGCGCTTGACGAGGAGCGAGTCGCGAAAGATGCCCGCGTTGTTGACGAGCGCGTTGAGCCCGCCCAGCGCCTCCCACGCCGCCCCCATCGCCTGCGCCACCTGCTCCTCCTTGGAGACGTCCACGCGCTGCGCGAGGAGCGCGGCGCCGGGGTGGTCGGCCTGGAGGGCGGCGAGCCCCTCCTCGTTCATGTCCCAGGCGGCGACGCGCGCGCCGCCCTCCAAGAGGCGCTCCACGAACCGCCGGCCCATGCCGCTGGCGCCGCCCGTGACCACAACCTTTAGGTCGCTGAGCTTCATTTGATCTCCTGTGTGTGTTGAGAGGGGGCGCTGAGGGGCGCCAGAGAGGGGTGAGGGGCGCTTGAGGAGCGCCCAGAGAGGGGGGGGGCGAGGGGCGCTTGAGGGGCGCCCAGAGAGGGGGGCGTGAGGGGTGCTCGGATCAGCAGAGCGCCTTGGGGGAGGGGGCGCGGGGGGCGCGCAGGGGCAGCAGGGCGAGCAGGGCGAGCAGGGCGAGCAGGAGCAGCGCGTCGCGCGCCGGGCGGGGGGCGGGGCGCTGAGCGCAGCCCGCGCCGTCGAAGCGGCCGCCCGCCTCGCGCGCTGTGGAGGAATCGGCCCCAGGCTTGGGCTCGGGGGCGCCGGCGGCGCCGGCGGCGAGGCCGCTGAGGGGGGGCGCGGCGCCCGCCTCGGCGCCCGCGCCCGCCGCCGCGCCCGCCGCGCCCGCCGCGCCCGCCGCGCCCGCCTCTGCGCCCGCCGCGCCCGCCTCTGCGCCCGCCTCTGCGCCCGCCTGCGCGCCGCCCGCGCCCTCGGGCACAGCGGCGCGCAGGTGACCGATCACCCACTCCACCGACTGATTTTGGGGCTGGGCGTACTTCTGCGCTAGGTTCTCATCGAGGAGCGGCCCGGCGAGCTCGGGGTCGCCGTAAAAGTCGGCGGCGAGCTGGCCGGCGGCGACGATCTCGGCGTGGTTGAGCGAGTCAAAGCGGCGCGTCTCCACCACGCGCGCCCCCGCCGCCGTCACCCCCGAGGCGTCGAGGGCGCTCTCCACAAAGAGCAGCCCGTCGGACGGGCCGCTGATCTCGCCGAGGAAGGCGGTGCCGGCGAAGAGGCGCGGCAGGTCGTAGCTGAAGGCCTCGGAGGCCCAGGGGAACGCGGAGTCCACCCACCGCCCCGAGAGCGCCTCCCACTCCCGGCGGCGCTCACCGGCGTCGAGGTCGCCCCAGAAGGACTGGTACAGCTCAGCGCTGAGTCCGCCCACGCTCATGATGGGATTCCCCCCCGCCGCGAGGTAGAGCGCCACGTCCGCGCTCACCCCCGTCGCCTGGAGGCGCTCGATGGCGCGCCCGCCGTCGCTGATGGCGCGGGTGATCCCGAGGCTCTCTGAGTAGAAGCCGAGCCCGCCCTCGTAGGTGGTGTAGTAGTCCACCTGGCCGGCGTAGGCGCCTAGACTCGGGTTGCCGCCGGGGAGGGCGTGGAGACCGCGGAGGTCGGCGAGCATCTGCGCCTGCCCGCGGTAGGGCGCGGCGTCGAGCGTGTAGATGCTGCGCGCCTCGAGCGACACGCTGCTGAGCGGGGCGCTGGTGGTGAGCGGGTAGTAGCGCACCCACGCGGTGGGGGTGTCGAGGGGCGGCGTCTGCAGCGCGAAGAGGTTGGACGCCGACCAGCGGAAGGTGGCGTCGAGCCCGCCGAGCGGCCCCGCCAAGAAGAACACCCGCCCGAGGTCGCCGCCGTAGGGCGCGCCGTGGGCCTCGTAGGCGGGGTGCGCCGACGACCAGTCGGCGCCCGCGTGGTTGCTCGCGTAGATGCGCAGCGGCATCACCCCCTTGGAGTAGCCCACCGCGTCCACCTTGGCCACGCCGTGGCGCGCGCGAATCCAGCGGATCACCTGCGCGAGCACCTCCGCCTGCTGGAAGTTGTCGCCGTGGCGGTGGGCGAAGGTGACGGCGTAGCTCTGGAAGCCCGCGCGCGAGAGCGCCACGGCCATAAAGCTCAGCGAGCGCAGGGCGTTGTCGCCCGCCCCCGTCACCAGCAGCACCGGGCGGGGCCAGCGCGGCGTGAGGGGCGCCGGGGGATAGGCGTGCAGCACAAAGCGGCGGCTGTGGGGCGCCGGCTCGCCAAAGCAGCGCGTCACCAGCCAGCCCCCGGTCACGTCGTCCTCGGTGGAGGTCCACATGCTCTCGGGGGTGAAATCCTCTTGGGTGAACAAGGGCGAGGCGGCGTCGCCCTCAAAGAGCCACGACTCCCACTTGAGCGGGTCGAGGCGCCCGCAGGGGGCCAGCTCGGTGAGGGCGGGCGCGGGCTGCGCGCTCGCCGCGCGCCCGAGGGGCGCGCA
>VGTA01000671.1 GCA_016874875.1 Deltaproteobacteria bacterium
GGGCGAGGAGCGCCACCCCCCCCGGCAGCCCGCCGCCGTAGGCGCTGAGGGTGGCGGCGGGGCTGAGGGCGTGGGGGTTGAGGTCCACCCCCGCCACGAGGAGGGTGAGCGCCCCGAGCAGCCCCACCCCCCCCGCGCGGCTCACGAGCGGCTGCCCGTCGCGCGCCACCCGCCGCGCCGCGATCCGGAGCGCCACGCCCACCATGAGCCCCTGCACGAGGAGCGTGTAGACGAGGGCGGAGAGCGGCAGCTCAAAGAGGAGGACGCGGGCGGGGGTGATGTGCTCGCTCCAGAACGTGAGGTGGAGGCTGCTGAGGAGCGGCTTGGGGGTGATGTGGCTCAGGGTGTGGATGCCGGCGGCGTTGAGGGGCTCGGCGAACAGGAAGGGGAACCACCAGAGGAACAGCGCCCCCGCCCGCTGCGCCCGCCCCGCGCCGCTGAGGGTGACGGCGAGGACGACGGCGTAGAAGGTGAGCGCGCCGAGCGCGAAAGCGAAGAGCCCGAGGAGCACGCTGAGCGGCTCCGCCCCCGCCCGCATCGCGCACAGCGCCCACGCGGGGGCGAGGGCGAGCGCGCTGAGGTAGGCGCGCGCGGGCGCCCCGAGCAGGTAGCCCACCACCACGGTGAGCGGCGAGAGCGGCGATATGCGAAAAAAGGTGAAGGCGCCGCTCTCGCGCTCGCTGAGGACGGCGACGGTGAGGGCGCCCGCCCCGCGCCAGTAGAGGCTGAAGAGGATGAACCACGACAGGAGGTTGCGCCCCGCGACCCACGCCCCGGCGGCGTTGAGCTGCGCGGCGGTGAAGGCGACGAGCGCGCCCACGAGCAGGTGGAGGCCCGCGCTCTGCGCCGCCTGCCGCCGCCGCAGGTGCCGGCGCGCCTGCGCGATGAGGATGGGGTTGTCGCGCAGGCGCAGGGCGGGCTCGCGGTAGCCCTCGGGGGTGAGGGGGGTGTAGGAGAAGGGGGGGGCGCTCACGGGACCTCGCTGGCGCGCCTCGGGGGGCGTGTGGGTGGGCCGCTGAGCTCGCCCTCAGCCCCGCGGCGCGCGCGCCGCGCGCTCGGAGAGCTCAACGAAGATGTCTTGGAGGTTGGGGCGGCGGAGCGCCACGTGGTGGGGGGAGAGCCCAGCGCCCACGAGGGCGCGCACCACCTCCGCCGCGCGCGCCGCCTCGCCCGCCGCGCTCGCCGCACCCGCCGCGCCCCCACGCATCTCGGGCGAGAGCGTGAGGCGGAGGGCGCCGGGCTCGCTGAGGGCCACCACGTCCGCCACGAGCCCCCCTAGCGCCGCGCGCACCCGCGCCGCCAGCCCCGCGCCCTCCCCCGCCGCGCCCCCCGCCGCGCCCTCGAGGAGGCACACGTCGAGGGTCGCCTCCGGGTAGAGGCGGCGGCGCACGTCCTCTAGGCGCCCGGCGTCGAGGAGGCGCCCCTTAAACATCACCCCCAGCGAATCGCACACCCCGTCGAGCTCCTCGAGCACATGCGACGAGATGACCACCGCCACCCCGCGCGCCCCGAGCGCGCGGATGACCTCCGCGAGGTCGCGGCGCGCGATCGGGTCGAGGCCGGAGGCGGGCTCGTCGAGGATGAGGAGCGGCGGCGCCGGCAGGAGCGTCTTGGCGAGGAACACGCGCTGGCGCATGCCGCGCGAGAGGGTGTCGGAGAGGGCGTCGCGGTGCTCGGAGAGCTGGACGAGCGCGAGCAGCTCCTCGATGCGCGCGGCGCGGAGGGGCGCGGGGACCCCATAGGCGCTCGCGAAGAGCTCGAGGAGCTCATAGACGGTGACGCCCTCGAGCATGGGCGGCACATCGGGCTGGAAGCCGAGGCGCGCGAGCGCCGCCTCGCGCTCCTCCTCCAGCGAGCGCCCCCCGATCCACACCTCCCCGTAGGTGGCCTCCGCGAGCCCCGCCACGCACGTCATCAGCGTGGTCTTGCCGGCGCCGTTGGGGCCGAGCAGCCCAAAGATCATGCCCGGCTCCACCGTGAGACTCACGTCGTCCACCGCCACGAGGTGATCGAACTCCACGCGCAGGCGCTTGACCTCGAGGGCGGGGCGGGGGTGGGCGGCGGTCACTTGCAGCAGAGGAGCTTGAGCGCGTCGTTGCAGTCGCGCCCGGTGGTCTGCGTGACGAGGTAGCCCGTCACCCCGCCGCCGCCGCCCTCGCTCATGTAGTTGGTGGTGACCTTGAGGGTGGTGCCCGAGGCCTTGTCGCGGCTGTTGTAGAGGAGATTCTGGCAGTTGGCGCCCTTGCCCGGGTTAAAGCCGATGCTCCACGTCTCCACGTCGTTGACCGACGCGCTCACGCGGCCGAGGGCGAGGGCGCGGGAGGCCTCATCGAGGGTGCACAGGTGCGACCCCGAGAAGGCGGCGTTGCACATGTTCGTGGCGCCGAGCACGCCGTGGGCGCCGCCGAACGACACCTTGCCCGTCGTCGTGTTGGCCGTCGCCCCCACGATCTCAGGCAGCGTCGCCGCCGCGTTGACGGTGGTCTGAAGGGTGTTGACGGTGGTCTGCAGGTTGTTGATCGTGGTGTTCTGCGCGTTCAGCGACGTCTGCAGGGTGGTGATGGTGTTGCCCTGCTGCGTGATCGTGTTGCCCTGCTGATTGACCGTGTTCTGCAGCGCGGTGATGGTGTTGCCCTGCTGCGTGATCGTGTTGCCCTGCTGCGTGATCGTGTTGCCCTGCTGCGTGATCGTGTTGCCCTGCTGCGTGACGGTGGTCTGCAGCGTGGTGAGCGCGGCGCCCTGCTGGTTGACGGTGGTCTGAAGCGTGGTGAGCGCGGCGCCCTGCTGGTTGACGGTG
>VGTA01000672.1 GCA_016874875.1 Deltaproteobacteria bacterium
TAACCACACCACAAACCCGCGCGCCCCCCCGGCCACCCGCGCCCGCACCATCAACATCTCCCGATGAGGATCCCCCAGCGGCACCCGATGAGCGCTCAGCGCCCGCGCCCGCCCCCGCCACACCTCCGCGTGACGCGCCGCGAAACGCCCCACCAGCGCCGGGCCCGCCGCCCCCGCCCGCGCCACCGCCGCGCGGCGCTCATCGCTCAGCGCCGCGCGGAGCGCGGGCGACAGGGAGCGCCACACCTCCTCCTCACGCCCGCGCGCCAGATCCTCCGCCAGCAAGCGCACCGTCTCCCCCAGGTCTCGCCCGAAGCGCGCGCGGCGCGCCACCAGGCGCAACGACATCACCACAAACACCGCCAACAGCGCACACAGCGCCAGCGGCGTATAGCGCACCACCGCGAGGCTGAGCCCCTCGATGAGAGAGGCGGAGTTCACTGAGCTCATCTGGACACCCCTGCTGCGCGCGCAGAACAGCACCGCAGGCGCGCTGCGCGTCGCGCGCCCTAGCCTTTAAAGCACAGCCGCGCTCACCCGTCTAGCCCGCCGCGCGCCGCCGCGCTCAGCCCGAGATCGCCCCGCCGTCGCAGCCCTCATCCACCACAAAATCACAATCATTATCCACCCCATCACACACATCTGGCGCCGGCACGCATGACGGGCACCCCTCATCCACCAGCGCGTCACAGTTATTATCCGCCCCGTTACACACCTCCTGCGCCAGCACACACAGCGCACAGCCCTCATCCACCACCCCATCACAGTCATTATCCACCCCATCGCACAGCTCCGGCTGCGGCGCACACACGGGGCAGCCCTCATCCACCTGACCGTCACAGTCATTATCAAGACCATCGCACAGCTCAAGCGCGCACACCGGGCACCCCTCATCGATCAGCCCATCACAGTCATTATCCAGCCCATCGCACGACTCCGGCGCGGGCGCACACACGGGGCCCCCCTCATCCACATCCACATTAGTCGTTAGCGCTGCCGCTAAGAAGCACTCCGTGAGGCAGCGCTGATCGCCGCTGCCGAGGCGGCTGTTGTCGCCCGGCATGCACGTTAGGCGATTGCCGTACTCAGATGGGCTCTCGGACGTGTCGCAGGGACTCGCGCAGCCGAGGTCGTTCTCGTCGATCAGGGCGTCGCCGTCATTGTCGATCCCGTCATGACACTGCGTGCCTTCCGCGTACTGGGACGTGCTGAGCGTGTCCCAAAACTCCGCGCGCCTGCTGGGGCTGTTGCCGCTCCCCACGGACTGCTCACAGGCGTCCCCTACGCCGTCGCCGTCCGCATCAGACTGATTAAAGTTGGAGGCGGTGGGGCAGTTGTCTCACACTGAGGCGCCATGGCTAGCTCGCGCGCCGATCGAGACGCCAGCTTCAACCTACAGCGAGCGCGCGCGACCACAGCGGGGTCCTTGAGACCACACCTATGTATCACCTATGGCCTGTCAAGCGCCGTGCGCGGCGCCCTAGACCCTCAGGAGCGATAGTCCGCGTTGATCCGCACGTACTCCGCGCTCAGGTCCGTGCCATAGAGCGTAAAGCGCCCCTCCCCCGCCCCCAGGTCCACCCGCGCCGCGTACTCCGCACCCACCATCACCTCATGCGCCGCGCGCTCCGCCGCCGCGCCCTGCCACGCGCCGCGAGAATACACCGCCACGTCCCCGATCCACAGCGAGAGCGCCGCGGGGTCCACCGCCACGCCGCTGCGCCCCACCGCCGCGATGATTCGCCCCCAGTTGGGGTCCTTGCCGTTGAGCGCCGTCTTGACGAGGGGGCTGAGCGCCACCGTCTCCGCCACCCGCCGCGCCTCAGCGGCGGAGCGGGCGCCGCTGACGGTGAGGTGGAGCACGTGCTCCACGCCCTCGCCGTCGCGCAGGATGTCGAGGGCGAGCTCGCGGGCGAGGCAGGTGAGGCCCTCCTCGAGGGCGTCGAGCTGCGCGGGGGTGAGGGGGGGGGCACCGAGCGCCTCGCCGCTGGCGAGGAGCAGCGCGGTGTCGTTGGTGCTCGTGTCGCCGTCGATGCTGATCGCGTTGAAGCTCTTGTCACACACCCGGCGCCAGAGCGGGGCGAGGGCGGCGGCGGGGACGTGGGCGTCGGTGCACACGTAGGCGAGCATGGTGGCCATGTTGGGGTGGATCATGCCGGCGCCCTTGGAGGCGCCCGCCACGCGCACGCGCAGCGCCCCGCCCTGCGCGGCGCCTGAGGCGGGCAGCTCAAGCGAGAGCGCGCGCGCCTTGGGGCGGGTGTCGGTGGTCATGATGGCGCGCGCGAAGTCCTCAAGCCCCCCCGCGCGGAGCCCCGCCGCCGCCGCGGGGGCGTGGGCGGCGATCTTGTCGACGGGGAGGGGGGCGCCGATCACGCCGGTGCTGCACACCTGCACCTCGCGCTCCTCGCAGGGGTGCCCCGCCTCGCGGAGCGCGCGCGCGGCGATCGCCGCCATCTCCGCGGCGTCGCGGTCGCCCTGCGCCCCCGTGCAGGCGTTGGCATTGCCGCTGTTGGCGATCACGGCGCGCACGAGGTCGCTCGCGGCGAGGCGCGCGCGGCTCTGCGTCACGGGGGCGGCCACCACCTGGTTGGTGGTGAAGACGCCGGCGGCGCGGGTGCCGGGGGCGGCGAGCAGCAGGGCGAGGTCGTCGCGCGCGCGCTTCTTGACGCCCGCGTAGCCCCCGTAGAACGAGAAGCCCGCCACGCCCTCGGCGGGCTCGGCGGGGGTGGCGTGAGGGGGGAGCTGGGCGCGGGTCCAGTCGCGGGTGGGGGGGGGGTGGGTCCTGGGGAGTGCC
>VGTA01000673.1 GCA_016874875.1 Deltaproteobacteria bacterium
GCCCTGAGGGCGACGTGATCGGCCCGGAGGGCGACGTGATCGGCCCTGAGGGCGCCACCCCCCCCGCCCCTCCCCCCGTGCCCGCCGCTCCCCCCGCCCCCCCGGCGCGCGGGGCGTGGCTCCTCGAGAAGGTCAGCGTCATCGGCGACGCAGAGAAGCTCACGCGGGTGAGCGGCAGCGCGCACCGCGTGGATCAAGAGACGCTCGAGGAGCAAGAGTACGACGACGTGCACCGCGTCCTCAAGCAGGTGCCGGGCGTGTATGTGCGCGACGAGGACGGGCAGGGCCTGCGTCCCAACATCGGCCTCCGCGGCGCCAACTCCGACCGGAGCGCCAAGGTCACGCTCCTCGAGGACGGCGTCCTCATGGCCCCCGCCCCCTACGCCGCGCCCGCCGCCTACTACTTTCCGCTCACCACGCGCCTAACAGGGGTGGAGGTCTTTAAGGGCCCCGCCTCCATCCAGCACGGCCCGCAGACGCTCGGCGGGGCGATCAACCTCCTCACGCGCCCGGCGCCGCTCAAGGGGATGGCGGGGGGACTCGACCTCTCGCTGGGCATGTATGATACCGCCAAGACGCATGGCTTTTTCGGCTACGGCTGGGAGCGTGTTGGGGTGCTCGTGGAGGGTGCGCGCCTCGCGAGCGATGGCTTTAAGGAGCTCGATGGGGGCGGCGGCACAGGGTTTGATAAGCGCGAGGCGATGCTCAAGCTGCGCCTGAACGGCGCCCCGGACGCGGAGGTCTTCCACAAGCTCGAGCTCAAGCTCGGGTATGCGGACGAGGTGTCTGAGGAGACCTACCTCGGACTCACGCAGGGCGATTTTGACGCGGCCCCCTATCGGCGCTACGCCGCCAGCCAGCGCGACCTGATGTCTTGGTGGCGCACGCAGGCGAAACTCGCCTACACGGCGGCGGTGGGGGATAACCTCGACGTCAGCTTGACGGTGTACCGCCATGATTTTTCGCGCGTGTGGGAGAAGGTGGACGACCTCGCCGGCACCCTGCGCCTCACGGATGTGCTGCGCGACCCCGCCGCCCCTCGCCACCGAGGCGCCCTGGCGGTCCTGCGCGGCGAGGCGAGCAGCGCGGGAGTGGATGAGGAGCTCCTCATCGGGCGCAATGACCGCGCCTACGTGTCACAGGGCGCGCAGCTCGCCGTCGAGTGGCGCCTTAAGCCTCAGGGCGCGCTCCTCGCCAACACCCTCACCGCCGGCGCGCGCGTCCACCACGACAGCGCCCAGCGCGCTCAGGACCAGCGCGTCTACGCCTTGACCGACGGCGCCCTCGTGCCGCAGGGCGCCTGGGCTCCGTCTCGCTATGACCTCGGCGAGGCGAGCGCGCTGAGCGCCTATGTGTTTGATCAGCTCTCCGTCGGCGAGCGCTTTCGCTTGACGCCGGGCGTGCGCGTTGAGCGCTACCGCACCACCTTGACCGACACCACCGCGGCGCCCACCTCGAGCGACAATGAGGGCGTGGCGCTGCTCCCCGGGGTGGGGGCGTGGCTCTCCTTGGGGGATTCGGCGGGGCTGCTCGCGGGCGTCCATCGCGGCTTCAGCCCCCTCGCGCCCGGCCTCACGCGCCGCGCGTCGCCGGAGTTGAGCCTCAACTATGAGGCGGGCGCCCGCTGGGAGCTCCCCGCCTTGAGCGGTGAGCTGATCGGCTTCTATAATGACTACAGCAACCTCGTGGGCACCTGTACGCAGTCCTCGGGCTGCGAGGTGGCCGATCTCGACGCGCAGTTCAACGGTGGGCGCGCGGGGGTCTTGGGCGCTGAGCTCTCCCTCGGGACCGCCCTCCGCCTCCCCGCCGCCTTTGAGCTGCGCCTGAGCGGCTCCTACACCTTCACCTATGCGCGCTTCTTGTCGAGCTTCACGTCGGGGTTCGCGCAGTGGGGTGAGGTGCGCTCCGGGGACATCCTCCCTTATCTGCCCGCGCACCAGGGCAGCGCGCGCCTCGGGCTCGCGCGCGGCCCCTTTGGGCTGGGCGCGGTGTGGACCTATGTGGGCGAGATGCGGGACAGGGCGGGCGCGGGGGCGCTGGCCCTCGTGGATCTGGTGCCCGCGCAGGGCCTCTTGGATCTGAGCGGGCACTGCTCCTTGAGTGAGCGCGCGCGGGTGTATGTGACGCTCGACAACGCCCTCAACAGCCCCTTTGTGGCCGCTCGCCGGCCCTTTGGCGCGCGCCCGAGCAAGCCCCTCTTGCTGCGCGTTGGCTACAAGTACGAGTTCTGAGGGGGGGGCGGCGGTGAGGGTTGAAGGAGGGGCTTGACTCGTGGGGCTTATCTTGGTAGGAGAGTCCACACTATGATAACGATTATCAATACCAAACTTACTGCTGATGGCGCTGAGCGCGTTGAGGGCTGCGTCGCTGAATGTTGGGGTTGCGCAGCGGGCGACTGGGGCTTTGGGCGCTTGTCTGCTGCTCTCCCTGTGTGTGCACGTGGGGGCGCTTTGGCTCGCGCCGAGCGGGGGGCGCCTGTCGGTGAGCGCGGGGCTGCTGGCGCGCTTGGAGGAGCGGCCGCTGGCGCGGGATGTGTTTGTGGTGGTGGCGCCGCCGGCGGTGGTGGCGCCGCCGGCGGTGGTGGTGCCGCCGGCGGTGGTGGCGCCACCGCGGGCGGTGTTGCCCCGCCGCAGGTCGCCGGTGGCGCGGCGGGCGCCGGTGGCGCGGGCGCAGGCGCCTGCGGTGGTCGCTTCGGCTGCTCCTGCGCCTGTGTCTGCGCCTGCGCCTGCCGCGGTGTCCGCGCCCGTGTCCGCTCCCGCTACGGGGGCGGTGGGGGCCGGGGCGCTCGGGGGG
>VGTA01000674.1 GCA_016874875.1 Deltaproteobacteria bacterium
ACGGCGTCGCTCACCTCGGGGCCGATTCCGTCGCCAGGCAAGAGGGTGAGGGTGTGCTTCATCAGGGCTCGCTTTTACGCTTCGCGCGCGGTAGGTTCGTGGGTGGGTCGGCGGGCGCGCGGGCGCCCGCGGCGCGCTCAAAGATAGCGTCACGGCAGGAGAATGCAAGGATGGACAGCCCCCAGCCAGGACTCGAGTCTCCCCGCGCAGCGTGCCCCGTGGCGCGCCCCGTGGCGCTCGTCACAGGCGCCGGGGGGCGGGTGGGGCGCGCCATCGCCGTAGAGCTGGCGGCGGCGGGGGCGCGGGTGGTGGTGCACTACGCGCGCAGCGAGGAGGGGGCGCGCGAGACGGCGCGCCTGGCGCGCGCAGCGGGGGGGGAGGCGGTCCTGGCGCACGCCGACCTCGCCACCGCGGCGGGCTGCGCCGCCCTCGCCGCCCTGACCGCCGAGGTGTGCGCGGAGGCGCGCGCGGAGGGCGGCGGCCTCAGCGCGCTCGTGCACAACGCCTCGCGCTTCGCCCCCGCCCCCCTCGACGCCCTCACCCCCGAGGCGTGGGCGGAGATGCTGCAGGTGAATCTCACGGCGCCCTACCTGCTCACCCGCGCCCTGCTGCCCGCCCTGCGCGCCGCCCGCGGACTCGTGCTCACGCTCTGCGACATCAGCGCCGAGCGCCCGCTGCGGGGCTACGCGCACTACACGGCGTCCAAGGCGGGGCTGGTGGGGCTCACCCGCGCCCTCGCCGTGGAGCTCGCGCCCGACGTGCGCTGCCTCGGCGTCAGCCCCGGGCAGGTGGCCTGGCCGCCCGACATGCCCGCCGAGGAGCGCGAGCGCCTCGCGCGCCGCATCCCGCTCGGGAGGGGGGGGGCGCCGGAGGACGTGGCGCGCCTCGCGCGCTTCTTGTGGCGCGAGGCGCCCTACATGACCGGGGCGGTCATCCCCGTGGACGGGGGGCTGTCGTGCAGGTACTGAGTCCGCCGAGGGGCCCGGGGGAGACCGGCGCGTGGATTCACCTCGACGCCCTCGCCCTCGACGTGGTGGTGGGGCTGCTGCCCCACGAGCGCGTGGCGCGACAGCGCCTCACCCTCGAGCTCTCGCTCGAGCTCCCCGCCGCCTCCTTCTGGGCCGCCGCCGACCGCGGCGCCCTCGGGGCGTCGGTGAACTACGCGCAGGTGGCGGCGCTGGCGCGCTTCGTGGCGGACGAGGGGCGCTTCTTGCTCCTCGAGTCGCTGCTCGGGGCGCTCGCGCGCCTCCTGCTGTCGGCGCCGGCGCCCCGCGAGGAGCGCGCCGCGCTGCGGGGGGTGAGCCTGTCGGCGCGCAAGCCGGCGGTGCTCGGCGGCAACCCCGTGCCCGGCGTCACGCTCCGCTGCGCCGCGGGGGGGCTGCCCCCCGCCCCCCCGCCCCGCCTCCGCCTCCTCGCCGCCCCGCCGCCGCCGAGCGTGGAGGAGTGGCAGGCGCTGCCCCGCGCAGCGCCCCCCCCCAGCGCCGCGCCCACCGCCGCGCCCCGCGCCGCGCCCTTCGCCGCGCCCTTCGCCGCGCCCACCGCCGCGCCCACCGCCGCGCCCACCGCCCCGCAGCCGCTCGTGTGGGCGCAGGAGCGCTTTGAGCCCGCGCCCCTGCCGCTCCTTGAGGGGGTCTGCGCCCTCGAGGAGGCGCAGGTGGCGCGGGTGGTGTGCGGTGAGGGGGCGCTGGTGGGCGCGCGGGTGCCGCCGCAGGCGCAGCTCTTGCCGCTGGCGGGGGAGTGGGTCGCCCTCCGCCGACAGCCCCCGCAGGCGCTCTGGGCGCTCGGGGAGGAGGGGGAGGCGCGCTACCCGCGCGGGCAGCTGTGCGCGCTGCCGGCGTATGAGCCCGTGAGCGGGGCGCAGTTCGAGGCGGCGTGGTGCGTGGGGGGCGGGGCGGCGCTGTGGGTGGTGAGCACCCTCTAGGACTCAAAGAGCTCCCCCTGCGCCCCCCGCGCGCCCCCCGCCCCGTCGCCGCCCCCCGCCCCGAGCGCCGCGCGCGCCGCCCCCGCCGCGCAGAGCGCCCCCCACCCCGCCGCCGCCGCCGCCGCCGCCGCCCGCAGCGCCCCCGCGTCCGCCACCGAGACGCCCCCGCCGGCGAGCAGCGCGCGCAGCCCCCCTGAGCGCGCGTCGCGCTCCTCCGCGGGCGGCGGGGGCGGCGCCCAGCGCGGGCGCCCCTGCGCCGCCGCGAAGCGCGCCGCGTGCATGGCGCCGCCGTCCACCGCCGACTGCGCCACGAGCAGCCCCACGGCGAGTCCGCTCACGAGGCGGTCGCGCGCCACGAGCCCCGAGGGCGTGACGGGGGCGTCGGGGGGGAGCTCCGAGACGAGGGCGCCGCCCGCGGCGAGAATCCGGCGCGCGAGGGGGGCGTTGGCGGCGGGGGAGGGGCGGGCGAGGGCGCCGCCGAGGACGGCGAGGGTGTAGCCGCCGGCGTCGAGGGCGGCGGCGTGGGCGGCGGCGTCCACCCCGAGCGCGAGCCCCGACACCACGCCGAGCCCCTCCTCCACCAGGGCGCGCGCCGCCCCCCGCGCCACGCCCAGCCCCCAGGGGCTAGGCTGGCGCGTGCCCACGCAGGCGGCGAGGGGGCGGCCCGCGGCGGGCGCGAGGTCCCCGAGGGCGTAGAGGGTGAGCGGCGGCGAGGGGATGAGCCGCAGCAGCGGCGGGTAGCGCGGGTCGGCGTAGGGCACCACCTGCGCCCCGAGCGCCTCGCAGCGCGCCAGCAGCGCCTCCGCGCGCGCCAGCGCCGCGGGGTCCGCCGCAGCCCCCGCGCCCTCGCGCGCCTGCCGCGTCGCCCGCG
>VGTA01000675.1 GCA_016874875.1 Deltaproteobacteria bacterium
GGGGGGGGGGGGCGCCCGAGGGCGCGGGGCTCTACTTTGAGCTGCGGCGCGATGGGCGCCCGCTCTACCCGCGCGAGTGGGTGGAGGAGCGCCCCGCGCTGCCCCCGCCGGGGCGCTGAGGCGCCGCGCTTTTTTTTCGGCGCCCGCTCCTCTACGGTAGCGCGCCCCCTCACCCCCTCCGCCCAAGGAGCCCGCCCGATGCGCCTCTCGCTGTGGGTCCTCTCCGCCGCCTCCCTCGCCGCCGCCGTGGCCCTATGGGCGCGCCGCGAGCCCCCCGCGCCCCCCCCCGCCCCCCCGCAGCTGCTCGCCCCCGCCGGGGAGGCCGTCGAGGCGCTCCTTGAGGCGCTCGAGGGCCTCGGCGTGCCGCGCGAGCAGGTGGAGCTCGGCAGCTACCCGCTCCTCGCCCCGCCGCCCGCCGCGGGGCCCTGGCCTGAGGTGATGCCGCTGCTCAGCGCCCCCTGCCCGCTCGCGCTCGAGGGGCCGCGCGCCCTCGAGCGCCTCACGCCGGCGCTGCTCGCGGCGGGCTACCAGCCCTCGGCGAGCGAGGTGCCGTGGCGCTCGGGGCGCCCGCTTTTCGCGGGCCTCAGCCGCGGGGGCGCCCCCGCGCTCGCCCTGCGCCTCCTGCCGTCCTCCTCGCGCCTCACGGTGCTCATGGCGCCGCCGCCGCCGATGGAGGTGCCGCCGCGCGACCTCCGCCGCCTCCCCGACGACGTCTCGTTCGCCGTGGACCTCGCCGCCCCCGGGGGCCTCGCCACCTACGACTACCTCGCCAACGCCCACCGCGAGCTCCTGCTCCACGCCTCGGGCGAGGCGTGGGCGGGGCGGGGCGCGGCGCCCGCGGCGCCCGCGGCGTCGCCCCTCACCCTGCGCTGGGAGGCGGAGCTCAGCGCCCTCGCCGCCCGCCCCCACCTCAGCGGCCTCGCCCTGCCCGCCAGCGCCCTCGCCTACCAGACTCCCCCCCACCTCGAGGCGCTCATGGGGCGCCTCGTGGAGGAGCGCGCCCTCCTCGTGGAGCCCCTCGACGCCCGCCAGCAGCTCGCCTTCGCCCTCGCCCGCTCGCGCGGCGTCCGCGTGCTGCGCCTCACCCACGCCGCCGAGGGCGCCTCCCTTGAGCGCCTCGAGGTCAGCCTCAAGGCCGTGGAGGCCGCCCTGGTGCTCAGCGGCGCGGCGACGCTGTGGGTGCCCCCGCTGGGCCGTGAGGCGTGGCGGCGGGTGGCGCAGTGGCTCACGCACCTCACGGCGGAGCGGGGCGTGGCGCTCCTGCGCGCCTCAGAGGTGGCGCTGTAGGCGGGGTGAGGAGCGCGTGAGGCTTTGTATCTCCTCACGAGTATGGTACTTGTCTTGGCGGAGTTGTCTTGGTGGAGTGGAGCGGCGAGGCGCTCGCCCGCCCGACGCGTGACGCGTGACGCGTGACAAGTGACAAGCAGTAAGGACCTATTCGCATGAGCACGACTGAGCAGACGACCGGCGGCCAACACCTCAAGCTCATGATTGAGGACGACGAGGGGATCAAGGCGAGCTACCCCATCCTCCACGCCGAGCTCACCGTGGGGCGCGGCGCGGAGAATCACGTCTGTCTACAGCAGCGCGACGTCTCACGCCAGCACGCGCACCTGCGCCTCCAGGACGACCGCGCGTCGCTCCTCGTGCGCGACCTCGACAGCTTCACCGGCGTGCGCCTCAACGGCAAGCGCATCACCGACCAGTGCGCCTTCCGCGTGGGCGACCTCATCGAGATCGGCTCCTATGTGCTCTCGCTGCAGACGCCCGAGGTGGCGGAGAGCAAGAGCGCCCCTCCCCCGCAGCACAAGGTGGAGCGCCTGAGCCCCGCCGAGCAGGCCAAGCTGGTGGCCGTGTCGAGCAACCTCGCCGGGCGCGTCTTTGTGCTCGACAAGCGTGAGATGATCATCGGCCGCGAGGCGGAGGACAACGACATCGTCGTCCCCCACCGCTCCATCTCGCGCAACCACGCCAAGGTGGTGTGGCGAGACGGCGAGTTCACCATGATCGACCAGGGCTCCATCAACGGCCTCCTCGTCAACGGCGCCGCCTTCCGCGCCGCCGCCCTGGTGAACGGCGACGTGGTCAAGCTCGGACACGTGAAGCTGCGTTTCGTGGCCCCGGGCGACTCCTACGTCTTTAGCCCCGCCGACGTGGAGCAGGTGACGGTGGAGCAGGGCGGGCAGGGGCGCATGGTGGCGTTCATCGTGGCGCTCGCGCTGCTGGCGTGGTTCGCGGGGCAGTATATGGCGCCCGCGGGGCCGCAGGACGCTGCGCCGCAGGGCGCGGGGACGCAGGGCGCTGGGTCGCAGGGCGCCCTGACGCCGCCCTCGCCGCCGCTCGGGGGAGAGGGGGACGGGGCGCGCGAGGGCGGGGCGCGCGAGGGCGGGGCGCGCGAGGGCGGGGCGCGCGAGGGCGGGGCGCGCGAGGGCGGCGCGGAGGGCGGCGCGGAGGGCGGCGCGGAGGGAGGGGCGCGCGAAGAGCAGGGCGCGCCTAGCCCCCGCGCAGAGGCGCCCGGCGCGCCGCCCGCGCCGTGAGGGCGCCTGTGACGCGCCTCTTGAGCGCCCCGCGCCCCCGCGCCGCCCTCGCCGCCCTCGCCGCCCTCGCCGCCCTCGCCGCGCGCCCTGAGGGCGCCGCGGCGCAGGCGCCCGCCGCGCCCGCCGTGGACCCGGCGGCGGGGCTGCGCCCCTTCAACGCCCGGCGCTTCTCGCCGCCGATGGACGCGCAGGGCCTCGCCGCCGTGGAGCGCGCCGTGGGGCTCGACACGGGCGACCTCAACCTGAGCCT
>VGTA01000676.1 GCA_016874875.1 Deltaproteobacteria bacterium
GCCGAGGCGGGCGCCGAGGCGGGCGCCGAGGCGGGCGCCGAGGCGGGCGCCGAGGCGGGCGCCGAGGCGGGCGCCGAGGCGGGCGCCGAGGCGGGCGCCGAGGCGGGCGCGGCGCCGCGTGACCTCTGCGCGGGGCTCGCGCCCCCCTCGGAGGAGGCGCTGCGCGACGCCCGCGGCGAGGCGCGCGTGCGCGTCTCCGCGCTGCCGGGCGACGGCCCCCTCGCCGGCTGCCTGCGCGCCTTCTCCCTCACCACCTCCGCCCCGCTCCGCGACGCCGCCCCCGCGACCCGCGAGGTGACCGAGCGGGCGGACCTGCCCGCGCTCCACACCGCCAGCCCCGCCCTCAACGCCTTCTACGCCCTCGCCGCCGCGGAGGCGCGGGAGGCGGCGGTCTCCGAGATTCGCGACGGGGCGTTCGCGGGGGGCGCGCCCGTCCCCTGCGCGCCGCCCGGCTGCCTCGAGACAGGGGAGCGCTGGACTTACGTGTGGACGCGCGACACCGCCTACGCCGCGGACCTCGGCCTCGCGCTCCTCGACCCCGCGCGCGCCTGGCGGTCCCTCGACTTTAAGCTCACCGCGCGGCGCGCGCCCCTCGCGAGCGGGTCGCGGGACCTGCAGATCGCGCAGGACACGGGCTCCGGCGGCGGCTACCCCGTCTCCACCGACCGCGCCGTGTGGGCGCTCGGCGCGCGCGCCGCCCTCGCCGCCCTCCACGGCGAGGAGCGGGCGCGCGCGGAGTCCCGCGCCCTCGAGGCGGCCCGCAACACCCTCGCCCACGACCGCGCCGTGTCGTTTGACCCCACAGACGGCCTCTACCGCGGCGAGCAGAGCTTCCTCGACTGGCGTGAGCAGAGCTACCCCGAGTGGACGGCGGGGGACGTGACGCACATCGCCTCCTCCAAGGCGCTCTCCACCAACCTCGCCCACTACGCCCTCCTCACCCTCGCCGCGGACCTCGCGGCGCGCGCGGGCGAGGGCGCCGAGGCGGCGCGCCTGCGCGGGTGGGCCGGCGACCTCCGGGCGGCGATTCGCGCGCGCCTGTGGCTGCCCGAGGAGGGCCTCTTCTCCACCTTCATCCCCGACGCCCTCGACCCCGCCCCGGCGCGCCGCGTGGACCTCCTCGGCAACGCGCTCGCCGTCCTCCTCGGCGTCGCCACCCCGGCGGAGGCGGCGTCGGTGGCGGCGCGCTACCCCCGCCTCCCCTTTGGGCCCGCGGTGCAGTGGCCGCAGCTCCAAGACATCCCCATCTACCACAACCGCGCCATCTGGCCCTTTGTGACGGGCTACGCGCTCCGCGCGGCGGCGGCGGCGGGGGCGGCGGGGGCGGCGACGGCGGACCTCGACAGCCTCGTCTCGGGGGCGCTCCTCAACCTCTCGCATATGGAGAATCTCGAGCTCGCGTCGGGGCTGGCGTGGGTGGAGGACGGGGCCATGAGCGGCCCCGTGGTCAACTCCCGCCGCCAGCTGTGGTCGGTGGGGGCGGCGCTCGGGGCGGTGCAGGGGGCGCTCTTTGGCCTCCAGCCCGCGCTCGAGGGGCTGCGCCTGCGCCCGTGGCTACCAGAGGCCCTCCGGGCGCGCCTCGCGCCTGAGGGGCGCGCGCACCTCGTGGGGGTGCCGTGGCGCGGGGGGCTCCTCGATGTGACGCTCGAGTTGCCCTCAGACCCCGCGGCGGCGCTGGCGGCGCTCGGGGGGGAGGCGGCGGCGGGTGGGGCGGCGTGGGTCTTGGCGGAGGCGCGCCTCGACGGGCGGGCGCTGGCGGGCGCGGCGGAGGGGGGGGCGGGGGCGCTGCTGGCGGCGGATTCGCTCTCGGGGCGCCGCCGCCTCGCCCTGCGCCTCACGCCGGTCGCCGCCTCCTCGGCGGTGGCGGGCCCCCGCGACGCCCTCGGCTACCAGGGGCTGTTCGCGCCCCGCACGCCGGTCGTGCTCGGGGCGGCGCGGGAGGCGGGGGGGGCGCGCCTGTGGCTCGACGCGCGCGCGGAGGACCCTGCGGGGTCGCGCCTGTGGGTGTATCGCGACGGGCAGGTGGTGGCGCGCGACCTCCCCGCCCACACCCGCGACTGGCTCGACGCCGCGCCCCCGGCGGGGACGGCGTGCTACACGGCGGAGGTGGTGTTTGTGTCGTCGGGGCACCGCTCGCAGCGCGCGCGCCCCAGGTGCCTCTGGACGAGCGTCACGGAGCGCTACGCGGGGGAGTTTGTGGCCGTGGGGGGGCGCCTCGTGGATGAGCACGGGCGCCTCCACTACCAGGCGTGGGGCGCGCCGTCTCACTCGCTGCAGGTGGAGTTCACGGCGGCGCGGGCGGGGGCGGCGCTGGTGCAGGCGGAGTTCGGGAATGGGCTGGGGGGGGTGAGCACGGGGGTGACGTGCGCCGTGAAGCGCGTGGAGGTGCTCGCGCTGCCGTCCGGGGAGTCGCGGGGGGGGGGCTACTTGGTGATGCCGCACCTCGGAGCCTGGAATCGCTGGGCGGGCTCCACCTTCGTACGCGTGGAGGGCCTCGAGGCGGGCGCGCGCTACCGCCTCGTCGTCTACGCGGATGAGCGCGCGGTCAACATGAGCGCCTTTGAGCACTTCGCCTCCTACACGGGGGGGCGCGGCGGGGCGGAGGGGCCCGTCTCTGACGTCAACATCTCGGCGCTCAAGGTGCTGGCGCTTGAGTAGGGGCGCGGGCCCGCGTGGGCAGGGGGGCCAGGGGCCGGAGGGGCGGCGCTGGGGGGGCCTGTGCGCCGCGCTCTGCCTCTGGGTGAGCGCCGCGCCCGCCGCCGCTGACCCCGCCGCCCGCTGGAGTGG